>JBJSYU010000198.1:0-6713 GCA_046089945.1 Candidatus Methylumidiphilus sp. | reverse complement strand
TGGTCATCGACTGCACGACGACCGGCGCGCCGCCGCCTATCTGCACCGGGCCGACCTTGACGCCGACTGTGTTTCTGCGATTCATAAACTTAAAACCTCTATAGGGTGTTGCGGATGGGTGGACGGCATTTTATCAGCATGGGCCGGGCTTAATCACGGCGTTGCGCGGATTTGGGTGGGTAATGCGCGTGGGACGGGGCTTAAGCGGGGTAATCCCTTATGAGGTAGCGCTAAATTAAGTCCCCTTGGCCCTGCGGGGGAGAGGAGCGGCAAAAACTTAATCAGCGCTTCCCTAAGCGTCGGCGATTGCCGCCCGCCACTTGCCAGCGGTCTGCCACTTGGTTAGCTTATCGGCCCCACTGGCTTAACTTTCATCCGAGGCGACTGATGCGTATCACCCTAACTCTGCTGCTGGCCCTGATGGCCGGCTGCGCCCAACACCGCGAAAACCTGTTGGAGACCGCCGAATACCGCTTCCAAGGCATGGACAAGGCCGAACTGCTGTCTTGCGCCGGCGCGCCGACCAGCACCAACAGCAAAGGCGACGGCTTTGAATACCTGCGCTACACCGACAGCAAGCCCGGCGAAGCCAAGCCGGTTTGCAGCGTGACCTTCACGCTGCAAGACGGCAAGGTGCGGAATTTCGATTTCAAAGGCAATTTGGACGGCTACGACGCCGCGTCCGAGACCTGCTACCAAGTGGTTCGGCGCTGCTGGTGAGCTTTACTTCTGCCCCGGCAAGTTCAGCAAGGGGATGGCGCCGCCGGTGTACACCGGCAACACCCCGTTCCAGTTGGTCGCCAAGGTGTATTGCACCAGTTGCGGGCTGGTGTTCAGCGCCTCCGACTTGGCGCGGATCGCCGCCGCCTCGGCTTCGCCCTTGATTTTGATCGCCTGCGCCTCGGCGTTGGCGATGGCCAGCTTGGCTTTGGCCTCGCCTTCGGCTTTGGCGACTTCCTTTTGCGCCTCGGCCTGCATCTGGGCGATTTCGTTCTCGCGCTGGGCGGTCAGTTGCGTGGCTTGGATTTTGGCGTTGATCGCCGCGATGATGTTGGGCGGCAGGCGCAAATCGCCGATCCAATATAAATGCTCGATATCGATGCCGATGCCTTTGACCTGCTCGCGCACCAATACCTCGGCCTGCTTAATCAACTCGGCCTTGCCTTTGCCGTAGACATACTCCACCGGCTTGTCGGAGGCCACCGTCACCAGCGCGTCGCGGATCATATTGCGCAGGTAGACATGGGTTATCTCCTCCACGCCCTTGCGGTATTTCTGGAACACCGCCGCAGCTTTGTGCGGGGGTATGTTGTAGCTCAAGCCCACATCCGCCGACACCGACAGCCCCTCGATGGTCTGGAAAGTCAGTTCCTCGTTTTCCGGAGAGCCTTCTGTTGAGCTTTTGGTGAACACATAGTTGTGGGTGTAGGTGGGGATGATATAGAGTTCCTCGTTCAGCCCAATCCAATATCGGCCTGGGCCTAGCTCCTCGGTGTCCACGCCTTTGTCGCCGCCGAGCAGATGGACTTTAATGCCGACATTGCCGGCCGGGACTTTCGAGCAGCCAGCGGCGCAGGCCATGAACACCACCAGCAGCCATTTAGCGTTGCTTTGCATATACCCTCCAACAGACATAAACAACATAGAATGTGGATGCGGCCAGCGCCAGCCCGCCGACGACTCGCCAGTCGTCTTTGGCGGACACCAGCCCGGGGCCGACAAACCCCCAGACGCCCAGAACATACATGAATGCGACCCACAAGGCGAGATGTTTTTTCAAGGGAATCTCCTGCTTTTGGCGATGCACTGCGGCGGCAAGCGTTGCGCGGTTTTTTAGCGCAATTTGGCAATCGCGGTCAATGCCCCGGCCAGCACCAGCAGCGTCGGGAAGCTGGCCGCAAACAACGGGTTCATTTGGTAAATCAGGCCGAAATGGCCGAACATATTGTCAAACAGATAAAACCCCAGGCCAAAGGTCACGCCGACGACCACGCGCTGCCCCAAACTGGTTTCCCGGCGCAATGTCATCACAAACGGCACAGCGACCAGCAGCATCACCAGAATCACAAAGGGGCTGACGATGCGCCCCCAAAACGCCAGTTCGACATTCAGGTTTTTTTGGCCGTTGGTTTTCAAATAGCCCATGTAAGTCCACAGCTCATAGGCCGACAGGCTTTCCGGGCGCACGACAAAGATATTCAGCAGTTCCGGTGCCAAAACCGACGACCAGTCGGCGCTCTGCACCGCCTCGCCTGCGGCTGTGTGGTCGCCGATCTTGGTGATTTTGATATTCTGCAAACGCCATTGCCTGCCGTCATAAACGGCTTTTTCGGCGTGGGTTTCCAGCTTGAGGCGGCGGCTTTCGTCAAACTCGAAGATACTGATATCGCCGAGTTCCTCGGACTGCTGAATCTGGCGGATATTGATGAAGATGCGCCCATCGCGCAGCCAAAAGCCATATAGGCTGCGCGAGGCGACTTGCTGGTGGGTGGCGGCGGATTTGTAGGCCACCGCCGCCCGCGTCGCCGGCGGGGCGATGTATTCGCCGATCAACGCGCCGAACACCGCCAGCAGCAGCCCGCCGCGCAGCACTGCCCAGATGATGCGAAACTTCGACGTGCCGGCCGCCTGCATGGCAATCAGTTCGCGGTGGCTGCCCAAGGCGCCCAAGGTCACTAGGCTGCCTAGCAGCACCGCCGAGGGCAGGAGTTCGTAAAAATCGCGCGGCGAGGTCAGGCTCAGATAGACGAAAATGTCCTTGATGCCGTAAGTCCCCTCATTGGTGTCGCCCAACTCGTCGGTGAAGGTGTAAAAGTTCAGCAGCGACAGCAACACCAGCAGCGCCAGCATGCTGCCTTTGACGATTTCCGAGGCGATGTAGCGGTTTAATATCTTCATCGCGCCACCCGCCCGCTGGCGACCTGCCACAGCCAGCGCAGACCCGCCGCCCTGACCAGAAAGAAGGCGATTAACAGCGCCATGAACACATACACGGCGGAATACGCCAGCCACCAGGGCAGTTTGCCGCCAATCAGCAAGCCTTGGGAAATGCGCTGCAAATTTTCATACACCATGTAAATCAAGAAGGCGGTCATGACATTGCCGTAGACGCCGCTGCGCGGAGCGCTGCGCGAAATCGGCACCGCCAGCACCGCCAGCATCAACACGCCCAAAGGCACCGCCAGCCGACGTTGCAATTCCGCCAACTCGCGCGGCGTTTTGGATTTCCACAACTGCTGCGTCGGCACTGCCGATTCGCGCTTGAACCCGGAGTCGATGCCGTCGTCGTCGGAGTCGATTTTCACGGCATACTCGTCGAATTCGCTAATCACATAATCGGCCTGCCCCGGTGTGCCTTGATAGCGTATGCCTTGGTTCAGCACGACAAAATGCGCGCCCTTGTCGTCTTCGCGTAAATGGCCGCTGTCGGCGATGGTCACGCCGTTTTTGTCGCCGCTGCGGCTTTGCACGAAAATTTTTGTCATCGCGCCACTCTGCGGCGATAGGTTTTCCGCATACAGCACCACATCGCCCCGGCTAAACTCGTTGAAGCGGCCTGGGCGGATGCCGCGCAAATCGGCGGTTTTCTCATCTTTTTTCAGCAAGGATTGCGCCTGCGCCTCCGACCAAGGGAACACTTCCAAGGCCAGATAGGCCGAGAAAAGAGTCAGCGGCAGCACAAACCACGCGGCGGCGCGGTAAATGCGCAAAAACCCAACACCACTAGACGCCAACACCGACATTTCCTGATCCCGGTACATGCGCCCAAACACCATCAGCAGCCCCAAAAACAGCGCCGCTGGCAGCAAAGTGATGAACGCGCCCAAGACTTTCAGCCCCAGCAAGGCCAGCAAGGTTTCGCCGGCCACGTCGCCTTCGATGGCCTTGGCGAGGATGCCTAAGAACTTGCGGCTGACGATGATCGTCACCAACACGGTCAGCACCGCCATGACGGTTTTCGCCAACTCCAGCGCCAACATGCTGTCCAACACCGGCAAGCGCCAGCGGCGCCTTGCGGAAGGGGGTACAAATATAGTTGAATTCATGCGACTTTAATGTTCCTTCCAAATCATCCAATCACCCACAAAAAGCGACCGATTTTACCATGGACTACTCCACGAAATTTGACACACTGGAAAAGCTCTCCACCGACTGTTTGGTGCTGGGCTTCCACGCCAAGCGCAAGCTCGGCCCCACCGCGACGGCCTTGGACGAAACGCTGGACGGCCTGTTGGCGCGTTTGCTGAAGCGCGACGACATCGAAGGCAAGGCCGGCGACACCCTGCTGGTCAACCATTTGGGCGCAGGCAAGATCGAGCGCGTGTTGCTGGTGGGCCTGGGCAAAAAAGAAGAATTGACCGCCGCCGCTTATCGCAAGGCGCTAACCGCCGCCGCCGCCGCGCTGAAAGCTTCCGGCGCCAAAAGCGCGGTCAGTGCGCTGCATGAGGCGGACGTGCCGGAACGGTCTTTAAGCTGGAAAGTCCGCCAAACCGTGGAGTTGACCGAAAGCGCCCTGTACCGCTACACCCAAACCAAATCCGAAAAAGAGCAGGGCAAGCCACCGCGCCTGGGCAAACTGGGCTTCCTGCTTGCCGCCGAGGAAGACGAGGCGGAAGCGGCGGTTGGCATTCGCCAAGGCCACGCCATCGGCCACGGCATGACCCTGGCCCGCGACCTCGGCAACCTGCCCGGCAATGTCTGCACACCGAGCTATTTGGCTGAACAGGCGGAAAAACTCGTCAAGGCGCACAAAAAGCTGAAAGTGAAAATCCTCGATGAGGCTGAGTTGGAAGAACTGGGCATGGGTTCGTTCCTGTCGGTGTCCAGAGGCAGCCGCGAACCGGCCAAGCTGATTGTCATCGAATACCACGGCGCGGCGGACAAAAAAGCCAAGCCGCATGTGCTGGTCGGCAAAGGGCTGACCTTCGACGCCGGCGGCATTTCCATCAAGCCCGCCGCCGGCATGGACGAAATGAAATACGACATGTGCGGCGGCGCGGCGGTCATCGCCACGCTCGGCGTCGCCGCCGAACTGGAACTGCCGCTGAACGTCGTCGGCATCGTCCCGTCCTCGGAAAACCTGCCCGACGGCGCCGCCAACAAGCCCGGCGACATCGTCACCAGCATGGCTGGCATCACCATCGAAATCCTCAACACCGACGCCGAAGGCCGCTTGATCCTCTGCGACGCGCTGACCTACGCCAAGCGCTATGACCCCGTCGCCGTCATCGATACGGCGACCTTGACCGGCGCCTGCATCGTCGCGCTGGGGCGGCATCCGTCGGGCCTGATGGGCAACGACGACGCGCTGTGCGACAGCCTAATCCGCGCCGGCGACCACACCCACGACCGCGTCTGGCGCATGCCGATTTGGGACGACTACCAAGAGCAGCTTAAGTCCAACTTCGCCGATGTCGCCAACATCGGCGGGCCGGACGGCGGCAGCATCACCGCCGCCTGTTTCCTGTCGCGCTTCGCCAAAGACTTCAAATGGGCGCATGTGGACATCGCCGGCACCGCATGGAAGACCGGCGTCGACAAAGGCGCGACCGGCCGGCCGGTGCCGTTGTTGTCGCAATACCTGATTGACCAGGCGCAATGACACGGATCGACTTTTACGTGCTATCGACCAGCACCCCGCACGAGCGCCGGGTGCTGGCCTGCAAACTCGCCGAAAAAGCCTGGCGGCAAGGCATGAAAATCCATATCTTGACCGCCTCGGAAACCGAAACCGGCATTATGGATAATCTCCTGTGGACATTCCGCCAAGGCAGTTTCATTCCCCACGCTAAAACCAACGCCTCTCCCGAAGAACTTGCCGACGTGCCGATTTTAGTCGGCGCGGGTGTGTTGCCCGATGGTTTCCATGATTTGCTGATAAACCTATCGCTGGAAACCCCGCCCGATCTGGCGCTATACCAGCGTGTCGCGGAATTAGTGGACGAGGATGAAACTGTGCGCACGGCAGGGCGGCGGCGCTATGCGGCGTATAAGCAACAGGGCCATGTGTTGGAAACACATAAGCTGTAACCAACCGGAGCGCTGGCATCCCTGCCGGCCAAACCGTAGCGCCGGCATCTTGCCGGCCAATACACGGAGCGCCGGCATCCTGTCGGCCAAAATCTAAAAGCCGGCAATGACGCCGGCGCTCCAACTGCAATTGAGCAAACCCACATGCCGCGCATCCAATCATTCCCACCCATCGCCAACCCCCACGCCAAAATCTTGCTACTCGGCAGCATGCCCGGCGCAGAATCACTGCGCGCCGCGCAGTATTACGCCCATCCGCGCAATGCGTTTTGGCCGATCATGGGGGAATTGTTTGGCGCAGGCTTGGATCGCGAGTATCAAATCAGGCTGGAGATACTCAAATCGCATGGCATCGCCTTATGGGATGTGTTGGCCTCTTGTGTGCGCGTCGGCAGTTTAGATTCAGCCATCGAACACGATGCGGCGAATGATTTCCCGGCGTTTTTCCAAGTCCATCCGCATATCAGCCGGGTATACTTTAATGGCGCGATGGCGGAAAAAAGTTTCCACAAACATGTGCGCGGTTTGCCGAATCCGCAAGCTTTGCAGTTCCAGCGCCTGCCCTCCACCAGCCCGGCCCACGCCGCCTTGCGCTATAAGCAAAAGCTGGAGGCTTGGCGGGTTGTCGCCGAGTAAGCCGACGCTGGAGTCCAAAGCTGGCTTTGGACATTTCATACCTGTCC
>JBJSYU010000197.1:0-4933 GCA_046089945.1 Candidatus Methylumidiphilus sp. | reverse complement strand
GAGGCGAGCGTGACGCGGAGATCCGAAATGTCATCGCTGCCTGAAGTCACTAACGGAATTTCTGCGCTCAGCGATTGGTTAAGCGCGGAGTGCAACCTTATGTCGCCAATGCCAAGCGCGTTCGCGCCCAACGGGGCTAACAAACTCATCAACGCCAAGGTTTTTGAAATTTTTCGCACTTCGCTTGCTCCTCAATACATCCATACAGCAAAACCAAACCTACCAACCGGCCTAGGGCCGCAGGGTTTTAGGAAGGCTGGACTTAGATAAAATTTTTTACCAGTATTTCAGCTATTTGAACGCTATTCAGCGCGGCGCCTTTGCGCACATTATCGGAAACCACCCAAAGATCCAAGCCTCTAGGGTGCGATATGTCTTCCCGGATGCGGCCGACAAACGCCGCATCTTGACCGGCCGCTTCGGTCACTGCCGTAGGGTACCCCCCCGGAATGCGGTCATCTATGACGATGACTCCTGGCGCCTGTTGCAGCAATTCCTTGGCGCGCTGCGCGGTGATTTTATCATGTGTCTCGATGTGGACGGCCTCGGAATGTCCGTAAAACACCGGCACACGCACCGCTGTGGGATTGACCAAGATCCTGTCGTCTCCAAGGATTTTGCGGGTTTCCCAGACCATTTTCATTTCTTCCTTAGTGTAGCCATTTTCTAGGAAGATATCGATCTGGGGAAGCACGTTGAAGGCGATTTGCCTGGGGTAGACCGAAGCGGTGACGGGCTTGCCGTTGAGCAGGTTCGTGGTTTGCTCGGCCAGTTCGGCGATGGCCTTGTTGCCCGTCCCGGAGACGGCCTGGTAGGTGCAGACATTGATGCGCTCGATGCCTGCCTCATCATAAATGGGCTTCAAGGCCACCAGCATTTGGATGGTGGAGCAGTTGGGGTTGGCGATGATGCCATGGTTTGTGTAAAGGGCGATGGCATCGGGATTCACCTCCGGCACGACCAGGGGGATGTCGTCTTGGTAGCGGAATTGCGAGGTGTTGTCGATGACCACGCAGCCGGCTGCGGCGGCGATGGGCGCCCATTGCGCGGAGACTGACGCGCCTGCGGAAAACAGGCCGATTTGCGCCAGAGACCAGTCAAAGTCGGCGACGTCCTGCACAGCCAGAGATTCCCCGTTGAACTCGACGGCTTTGCCGACGGAACGGGCGCTGGCCAAGGGATAGACCTTGCCGACCGGAAACTGGCGTTGCTCCAGGATGGACAGCATGGTTTGGCCGACGGCGCCCGTGGCGCCGAGGACTGCGACATCGTAAGTCTTGCTCATGTTTTGCTCTCCTTTTAAGCCTTGGATGCCCGCAGGGCGGACACGATGGCGTCGCCCATGGCGGTCGTGTTGACTTTCTCGGTGCCTGCGGAATGGATGTCAGCGGTGCGCAAGCCCAAGTCCAACGCGGATATCACCGCCTGCTCAATCCGGTCGGCATTGGCGGGATCGTTGAAGCTGTAGCGCAACATCATGCCCACGGACAAGATGGTGGCGATGGGGTTGGCGATGCCTTTACCGGAGATATCCGGTGCCGAGCCGTGGATCGGTTCGTACATGCCTTTGCCGTTTTTGTCCAAGGAAGCGGAGGGCAGCATGCCGATGGAGCCAGTGAGCATGGCTGCGCAGTCGGACAGGATATCGCCAAACAGGTTGTCGGTCAGCATCACGTCAAACTGCTTTGGGTTGCGCACCAGTTGCATGGCGGCATTATCCACATAGATATGGCTCAAAGCCACATCCGGATATTCCTGGCCAACCTCGACAACGATCTCGCGCCACAACTCGGTGCATTCCAGCACATTGGCCTTGTCCACGGAACATAGACGCTTGTTGCGCTTTTGCGCAATCTGGAAGCCAATGTGGGCGATGCGGCGGATTTCCGATTCGGCGTAAATCAGCGTGTTGACGCCTTCGCGCTCGCCCTGCGCATTGATGTGGCGGCCGCGCGGCTTGCCGAAGTAGATGCCGCCGGTCAGTTCGCGCAGGATCATGATGTCCAGCCCGGAAACCACCTCCGGCTTCAGCGTGGAGGCCGACACCAGTTGCGGGTAGAGGATCGCCGGGCGCAGGTTGGCGAACAGTTCCAACTCGGAGCGCAAACCCAGCAGACCGCGCTCAGGGCGCAGCGAATAATCCAAAGGCTCCCATTTCGGCCCGCCCACCGCGCCGAGCAGGATGGAATCGGCCTGCCGGGCCAAGTTCAAGGTTTCGGCAGGGAAAGGCGTTCCGGTGGCGTCATAGGCCGCGCCGCCAATCAGCGCATGTTCGGTGGTGACATCCAAGCCAAATTCTTCGCGCAGGCAATCCAGCACTTTCAAGGCTTCGTTGATGATTTCCGGGCCTATGCCATCGCCCGGCAGGACAGCGATTTTTATGGTCATTATGTGTCGTCTTCAAGTCACGAGGGAACTGCGAACAGCCAAGGGGCTTCTTGGGCGCGTTTGGCTTCATACGCTTTGATGGCGTCGGCGCGTTGCAGGGTCAGGGCGATGTCGTCCAGGCCGTGCAGCAGGCGGTGCTTCCGCGACGGGTCGATGGTGAAGTGGATGGCTTCGCCAAAGCGCGTCGTGATGGTTTGTTCGGACAAGTCCACGGCCAGCGTGTAGCCGGGCTTGCATTCGGCGAACAGGTGGTCCACGGCCGCGCTGGGCAGGACGATGGGCAGCAAGCCGTTTTTGAAGCAGTTGTTGTAAAAGATGTCGGCAAAGCTTGGTGCGATGATGACGCGGAAGCCATAGTCCTCCAAGGCCCATGGGGCGTGTTCGCGGGACGAGCCGCAGCCGAAGTTTTCCCGGGTTAGCAGTATGCCGGCGCCATGGTATACCGGTTGGTTGAGGATAAAGTCGGGGTTCAACGGTCGCTGGCTGCAATCCATCTCCGGCTCGCCGCGATCCAGATAGCGCCATTCGTCGAACAAATAGGGGCCGAAGCCGCTGCGCCGTATCGACTTGAGAAACTGCTTGGGGATGATGGCGTCGGTGTCGATGTTGGCGCGGTCAAGCGGAACCACCCGCGCATTGATTTTGCTGAACGGTTTCATGGCTTTTTCTTTCCTTTAACGGTGTTCTTCGGCGCTGCTGCCGCTGCGGCGGCGGACTTGGCCTTGCCCGCTGCTGCTGGGGCGGGCTTTTTGCCTTTTCCCGCTGGCGCTTTCGGCTTGCTCTGCTGGGCGGCGGCGTGGGCGAGGGCAGAGTCTGGATTGGCGGGGACACGGGGGACGCGCTCTTCCAAGGTGCTGACATCGACAAAATGGCCATAGACGGCCGCAGCCGCCGCCATCGCCGGACTGACCAAGTGGGTGCGCCCGCCGTAGCCTTGGCGACCCTCAAAGTTGCGGTTGGAGGTGGACGCGCAGCGCTCGCCCGGCTCCAGGCGGTCGGCGTTCATCGCCAAGCACATCGAACAGCCCGGCTCGCGCCATTCAAAGCCGGCGTCTTTGAATATCTGATCCAGCCCTTCCTGCTCCGCCTGTTGCTTGACCAGCCCGGAGCCTGGGACGATCAGCACCAGCTTGACGCTGGCGGCTTTCTTTTTGCCCTTCGCCACGTCGGCGGCGGCGCGCAGGTCTTCGATGCGGCCATTGGTGCAAGAACCGACAAAGACTTTGTCCACGCGGATGTCGGTGATGTGGGTGCCGGGCTTCAAGTCCATGTATTGCAAGGCGCGAACCATGCCTTCTTTTTTGACCGGGTCGGCTTCCTGCTCCGGGTCTGGCACTTGCGCGTTGACCGGCAGGGTCATTTCCGGCGAGGTGCCCCAGGTCACTTGCGGCTTGATGGTGGCGGCGTCGATTTCGACCACCACGTCAAACTGCGCGTCGGCGTCGCTGCGCAGTTCGCGCCACACCGCCGCCGCCTGCTCGAAGCGCTCGCCGTGTGGGGCGTAGGGGCGTCCGTTCACGTAGTCAATGGTGGTTTCGTCCACGCCGATCAAACCCGCCCGCGCGCCGGCTTCGATGGCCATGTTGCACAGGGTCATGCGGCCTTCCATGGACAGGGCGCGGATGGCGTCGCCGCCGAATTCGATGGTGTGGCCGGTGCCGCCGGCGGTGCCGATTTTGCCGATGATGGCCAGCGCGATGTCTTTGGCGGTGATGCCCGGCTCGACCTGTCCGTCCACCAGGATCAGCATGTTTTTGGCTTTGCGCTGGAGCAGCGTCTGCGTCGCCAGCACATGCTCGACTTCCGAGGTGCCGATGCCGACGGCCAAAGCCCCGAACGCGCCGTGGGTGGAGGTATGCGAGTCGCCGCAGACGACCGTCATGCCGGGCAAGATCGCGCCTTGCTCCGGTCCCATGACATGCACGACGCCTTGGCGGGGATCGGCCATGCTGAATTCGGTGATGCCGAACTCGGCGCAATTGCTGGCCAAGGTTTCGACTTGCAGGCGGGACACCGGGTCGGCGATGCCTAGGGCGCGATCCGTGGTCGGCACATTGTGGTCGGCCACGGCGAGGTTGGCCGAGGTGCGCCAAGGCTTGCGCCCCGCCAGCCGCAGCCCCTCAAAAGCCTGCGGCGAGGTGACTTCATGCACCAGTTGGCGGTCGATGTAAATCAAGGCGGAGCCGTCCGGTTCTGTGCCTACCAAGTGCTGTTCCCAAAGCTTGTCGTATAAAGTTTTGCCGGTCATGTGACATCCGATGAGAGGCCGCCTGCGGGGCGGCGAAATTATTGTGGAACAAATCGAGTTGTAGGTCGTGCAGGAAGCGCTAACGTGGCTTAAGGCGCTGGGCAATTGCCCCCGACGGCGCTTAGCCTGCGGACAGGGCTTGGAAAACCTTGTCAGTAATCTCCTGCACACTGCCGACCCCGGCGACGGTGGCAAACGCCAACGCGCCGTGCCGGGCTTTGCCCTGATAGTATTCGACCAGGGGCTTGGTCTGCTCGTGGTACACCGCCAGCCGCTTGCGGACGGTCTCCTCGCTGT
>JBJSYU010000196.1:0-8140 GCA_046089945.1 Candidatus Methylumidiphilus sp. | reverse complement strand
GATGCCATCGCCTGGGGCCGCGTCGAACTGCCCGCCCCGCTGGCCGGCGACATGGGGCGCTATAAGCTGCATCCGGCGCTGCTCGACGCCTGTTTCCAAATCGTCATCGCCGCTTTGCCTGCGTCCATGCAAGACGAGACTTGGCTGCCGGTGGGCCTGAAGCGCTTCCAGCTTTACCAGCCGGCCCCGGCCGAATTGTGGTGCCGGGTGGCGATACTCCAGGATGAACAAGGGCTGCTGGCCGATTTAGCGTTGTTCGACACCGCCGGGACGGCGGTCGCGGTAGTCGAAGCGCTGCGGGCGCGGCAAGCCAACCCGGCGCTGCTCGGCGCACGCCCGGCGGTAGTGGATCTGGAAAGCTGGCTGTATGGCTTGGACTGGCAGACGCAAAGCCTGTGGCATCCGCCGTACAGCGCGGCGCGGCTGGCGCCGCCCGCGCCGTCTGAACTGGACGCCCTGATGGCGGACATGACGTGCCATTACCAAGTGGATGAATGCGGCGTCGGGCTGGATGCGCTGGACGCGCTGTGCGTGGATTATGTCATCGCGGCGTTTGCCGAACTGGGCCAGACCTTCCGCCCCGGCGAGCGCTTTACGTCGGCGGCACTGGCCGACCGCCTCGTGGTGGTGGACGCCCACCGCAACCTATTGCACCGTATGCTGGAAATGCTGGCCGAAGAAAACCTGCTGCGGCAGGACGCGGACGGCTGGGAAGTGCTGGAAACGCCTAAGCCGCGTGACATTCCTGCGGCACTGGCGGTTCTGTCCGCCGGCCATCCGCGCATCGCGGCGGAATTGGACTTGACCCGGCGCTGCGCCGAGGCGCTGGCGCGGGTGCTGCGCGGCGCTTGCGACCCCTTGCAGGAACTGCTGTTTCCCGGCGGCGACGGCTCGGCCCTCGCCGCGCTTTACCGCGACACACCGGGGGCGCAGGCGGTCAGCGTAGTATTGCGGCAGGCGTTGTTGTCCGTCGTCAACAGCTTGCCGTCCTGCGCCGGGCTGCGGATCTTGGAAATCGGCGGCGGCACCGGCGGGGCCAGTTCCGCGCTGCTGCCGCATCTGCCGGCCGGGCGCAGCGAGTATGTGTTCACCGACATTTCGGCGGCGTTCACCCGGCAGGCGCAGGACACCTTCGCGGCCTATCCGTTCATCCGCTATGCCACCTTGGATATTGAAAAAGACCCGGCCGCGCAGGGCTTCGAGGCGCAGGCTTACGATATCGTGGTGGCCTCGAATGTGCTGCATGCCACCGTCGATTTAGCCGCCACGCTGCGCCATGTCACGGCCTGCTGGCCCCCGGCGGCTTGCTGCTGCTGCTGGAAGGCACCGCGCCGCAACACTGGCTGGATTTGGTGTTCGGCCTGACCGACGGCTGGTGGCGCTTCACCGACCGGGCGCTGCGCCCCTCCAATCCGCTATTGTCCGCGCCGCGCTGGCTGGAATCGCTGGCCGCCGCTGGTTTCAATCAGGTCAGCGCGACGACCTGCGAGCCGATCCACCAATCGCTGATTCTGGCGCGGGCCGCATCCCTGCCCGTCCGCCCGCCCGCCGCCGGGCGTTGGCTGATCTTCGCCGATGCCGGCGGTGTCGGCGAACGCCTGGCCGAACGCCTGCGGCAGGACGGCGCCGATTGCGTGTTGGCGTTTGCAGGCGTTCAGTACACCCGGCACAGCGCCGGGGTTTACCGCATCAATCCGCACCTAGCCGATGATTATCGCCGCTTGCTGGCCGATCTCGGCGCCGCCCCCGACCATTGCCTGCACCTGTGGAGCTTGGACGCTGGCGCCGCCGCGCCCACCGCAGACGCTAGGCTGTGCTGGGAAAGTGCGTTGTTGCTGGTGCAAGCCCTAGCCGCCGCGGCCGGCCCGGCCGCGCCGCGTTTGGCCCTGGTCACGCGCGGCGCGGTGTCGGTGGCCGGCGAGCCGGCGCCGGGGCTGGCGGCCGCGCCGCTGTGGGGCATGGGCAAGGCCATCGCCCTGGAACACCCGGAATGGCGCTGCCTGCGCATCGATTTGGATGCCGCGCCGTCGGCGGACGAAATCGACGCGCTGGCGGCGGAACTGTGCCAAGCGCCCGCCCAGCCGGTCGAAGAACCGGTGGCGTTGCGCGGCGACGCCCGCCATGTGCTGCGCTTGGCGCGGCGCGGCGACGGCCATGCCGACCGGCTGGCCTTGCCCGCCGCCGAATCCTATCAACTGCCGGTGCCGACCGCTGGCGGTTTGGACGAGTTGGCTTGGCGTGAGGCCGGCCGCCGTGCGCCGGGTGCGGGCGAGGTGGAAATCCGCGTTGAAGCCGCCGGGCTGAATTTCAAAGACCTGCTGCTGGCGCTGCACCGGGTGCCTGTGGCCGGGCCGGTGCTGGGCGCGGAATGCGCCGGCGTAGTGGCGCGCGTCGGCGCTGGCGTGGACGGGCTGGCTGTCGGCCAGCGCGTGTTGGGGATGGTGGCCGGGAGCTTCGGGCGCTATGTCACCACATCCGCGCAAACGCTGGCCGTGCTGCCGGAAGGCTTAAGCGCCAACGCCGCCGCGACCATTCCCATCGCCTTCCTGACCGCCGCCCATGCGCTGGAGGAACTGGCCGGGCTTAAGGCCGGCGAGCGGGTGTTGATCCACGCCGCGACCGGCGGCGTCGGGCAAGCGGCGATCCAACTGGCGCAACGCGCCGGGGCGGAAATCTACGCCACCGCCAGCGTGGGCAAATGGCCGGTGCTGCGCGCGCTCGGCGTCGAACACATCATGGACTCGCGCAAGCTCGACTTCGCCGACGAAATCCGCCGACTGACCGGCGGGGCCGGCGTGGACGTGGTGCTGAACAGCCTCAGCGGCCAATTCACCACGCGCAGCCTGCAACTGCTGCGGCCCGGCGGGCGTTTCCTGGAAATCGGCATCACCGATTTGCGCTCGCCTGAGGAAGTCGCCCGCTTGGCGCCCGGCGCGGCCTACCACGCCATCGACTTGGCGCAGATGTACCAGGATCAGCCCGCACAGTTGCAAGCCTTGCTGTGCCGCCTGTTGCCGGCGTTTGCCGCCGGGGCGTTGCGGCCCTTGCCGCAGACGGTGTTTTCCGCGCGGCAGGTGCGGCAGGCGTTCCGCAGCATGCAGCAGGCCCGCCACACCGGCAAAATCGTGTTGGCCTTGCAAGATCCGCCCGCCGCCCCGCGCTTCCGCCAAGACGCCAGCTACCTCATCACCGGCGGCTTGGGCGGCTTGGGGCTGCTCGTCGCCGGCTGGATGGCCGAACACGGCGCCGGCCGGCTGGTGTTGGCCGGGCGCAATCCGCCGACGCCGGAAGCCTCGCAGGCCATCGCAGCGATGTGCGCCGCCGGGGCCGAGGTCGCGGTGTTGCAGACGGACATCGCCGACGCCGGTCAAGCCGCCGCGCTGCTGGCTGATAGCGCGACTGCCGCGCAGCCTTTGCGCGGCCTGATCCATGCCGCCGGCGTGTTGGACGACGGCGTGTTGACCGAACAAACCGCCGAACGCTACGCCAAGGTGCTGGCCCCCAAACTCGATGGCGCGTGGCATTTGCACCAAGGCACGCGGGGCTTGCCGCTGGATTTCTTCTTATTGTTTTCCTCGGCCAGTTCGCTGCTGGGTTCGGCCGGGCAGTCCAACCATGTCGCCGCCAACGCCTTTCTCGACGCCTTGGCGCAACACCGCCGGGCGCTGGGCCTGCCCGGCCTCAGCATCCATTGGGGCGCTTGGTCGGACATCGGCTACGCGGCGCGGGTCAACGCCGAAGGCGCTTTGCGGGCGCTGGGCTTGGGCAGCATAACCCCGGCGCAGGGCTTGGCCCTGTTGGAGCGGGTGTTGAGTTGGGACGAGGCGGAAGTCGGCGTCGTGCCGATAGACTGGCCGGTGTATTTGCGCAAAGTGCCGCCTTCGGCCTATTACGCCGCGTTCCAAGCCGAACTGGCGTCCGCGGCGGCGGGCGATGCGGCGGATACGCCCGAACACGAAGGGATTTTGGACAGGCTGGCCGAGGCCGAACCGGATGAACGCGCCCATCTGCTGGCCCGCCATGTCGCAGGCGTCGTCGCCGATGTGCTGGGCTTCAAAAATCCTGCGGCGGTGAGCCGCAAACAAGGCTTTTTCACGCTGGGCTTGGATTCTTTGACCGCGATGGAACTGCGCAACCGCCTGCAAAAAACGCTGGCCATGCCGCTGCCGTCCACCTTGGCGTTTGATTTTCCGAATGTGGCGGCGCTGGCGAATTTCCTCGCCGGGGAGCTGGCCTTGCCAGATAGCACTGCCGCCCCGGTCGAGGCCGCGATTGCCGCCGAGCGGGCGGAGATCGAACAATTGTCCGAGGAGGAGGCCGAACTCAGCCTGCTCAAAGAATTGGACGCATTGGCTGATTTGGGAATTGCGTCATGAGTGCGGACACCACGCCAGAACCGGAAATGTCCACCGTCAAGCGCGCCCTGCTGGCCTTGCAAAACACCCGCGCCCGGCTGGAGGCGCTGGAGCAGGCGCGGCGCGAGCCTCTCGCCATCGTCGGCATGGCCTGCCGCCTGCCCGGCGGCGCCGACAGCCCGGAGGCGTTCTGGGAATTGCTGCAAGCCGGCCGCGACGCCGTTGGCGAGGTGCATCCGACGCGCTGGGACAGCGGGCGCTATTACGACCCCGATTACAACGCGCCGGGCAAGATCGTCACCCGCGAAGGCGGTTTCCTGGGCGATGTGCGCGACAGCGACCCGCAGTTTTTCGGCATCTCGCCGCGCGAGGCGGTCAGCATCGACCCGCAGCAGCATTTGCTGCTGGAAGTGTGCTGGGAAGCGCTGGAACACGCCGGGCGGGTGCCCGCCACGCTGGCCGGCAGCAAGACCGGCGTGTTCGTCGGCATCTGCAACCAGGACTACAGCGTGTTGCTGATGAACCGCGACCCGTCCGAGATCGACGCCTACATGGCCACCGGCATGGCGCACAGCGTCGCCGCCGGCCGGCTGTCGTACACCTTCGGCCTGCAAGGGCCGTGTCTGGCGGTGGACACCGCCTGCTCCTCGTCGCTGCTGTCGGTGCATCTGGCCTGCCAAAGCCTGCGCAACCGCGAATGCGATATGGCGATAGCCGGCGGGGTCAACCTGATCCTCTGCCCGGAAACCAGCATCAACTTTTCCCGCAACCACATGCTGTCGCCCGACGGCCGCTGCAAGACCTTCGACGCCCGCGCCGACGGCTTCGGGCGCGGCGAGGGCTGCGGCTTGGTTGTGCTGAAACGGCTATCCGACGTGACGCCCGTCGACCGGGTGCTGGCGTTGATCCGCGGCTCGGCGACCAACCAAGACGGCGCCACCAGCGGCATGACCGTGCCGAACGGCCCGGCGCAGCAAGCGGTGATCCGCGCCGCGCTGGACAACGCCGGGCTGGCCCCGGAACAAGTCGGCTACATCGAAGCCCACGGCACCGGCACGGCGCTCGGCGACCCCATCGAAATCGGCGCGTTGAACGCCGTGTTCGGCCCCACGCGCCCGCCCGGCCAGCCCCTGTGGGTCGGCTCGGCGAAGACCAACCTCGGCCACATGGAAGGCGCGGCCGGCATCGGCAGGCTGATGAAAGCCGCGCTGATGTTGCGCCACGGCGAAATTCCGCCGCATCTGCACTTCCAGACGCCCAGCCCGCATATTCCGTGGGACGCCATCCCGATAGCGGTGCCGACCCAAGCCATGGCTTGGCCCGCCGGGCAAGAGCCGCGCCGGGCCGGCGTCAGCTCGTTTGGCTTCAGCGGCACCAATGTCCACATCGTATTGGAAGAAGCCCCGCCGCCACCGGAAGCCGCCGCGCCGGCGACTACAGCCGAGCGGCCCTTGCACCTGTTGACGCTCAGCGCCCGCAGCCCCGCCGCGCTGGCGGCGCAGGCCGCGCGCTACGCCGCGTGGCTGTCCGAATCCGGCGCGTCCTTGCCCGACATCTGCCACAGCGCCAACACCAGCCGCGCCGTGTTCGAGCATCGGCTGGTAGCGGTGGCGGCGGACGCCCTGGCGATGCGGGCCAGCTTGGAACGCCACGCTGCGGGCGAGGAAGACCGCAACATCGTCCACGCCCATGTGCCGGAGGCCGAAGCGCCGACCATGGCGTGGCTGTTCACCGGCCAGGGCGCGCAATATGCCGGCATGGGCGCGGAACTGTACGAAACCCAGCCGGTGTTCCGCGCCGCCATCGACGACTGCGCCCGCGTCCTCGACCCGCTGCTCGTCCAGCCCCTGGCCACGCTGCTGTTTGCGGAGGGGCAAGACCTCGACGCCACCGCGCTGACCCAGCCGGCCTTGTTCGCCATCGAATACGCCTTGGCGCAACTGTGGCTGTCCTGGGGCTTGCGCCCCGACGCGGTGGCCGGGCATAGCGTCGGCGAATATGTCGCCGCCTGCCTCGCCGGCGTGTTCAGCCTCGACGACGGCCTGCGGCTGATTGCCGAGCGCGGCCGGCTGATGGGGGCGCTGCCGGCCGGCGGTGCGATGCTGGCGGTGTTCGCCGGGCGCGAGGCCGTGGCCCAAGCCATCGCCGCGCTTGGCGGCGACGCCGTGCTGGACATCGCCGCCGTCAACGGCCAGTCCGAAACCGTCGTCTCCGGCGCGGCCGCCGCCGTGCGGGCGCTGGCCGCGCAACTGGCCGAGGCGGGCGTCAAAAGCCGCGAACTCGCCGTCTCGCATGCCTTCCATTCGGCGTTGATGGAACCGATGCTGGCCGACTTTAAACGCGCCGCGCAAGGTGCCGCGCTGTCGCCGCCGCGCCTCCGGCTGGTGTCCAACCTGACTGGCGCGCTGGCCACCGACGAAGTCGCCGACCCGGCGTACTGGGTGCGCCATGTCCGCCAGCCGGTGCTGTTCGCCGACGGCGTCGCCGCGCTGCGCCGGCAGGGCGTCGCGGCGTTTCTGGAAATCGGCCCGCAGCCGGTGCTGTCGCGGCTGGTGTCGGCCGACGCCGGCAACGACGCCCCGCTATGCCTGCCCAGCCTGCGCAAAAACCGCCCGGCCTGGGAAACCTTGGCCGAGAGCTTAGGCGCGTTGCATCTGGCCGGCTTCGCCATCGACTGGGCCGGCTTCGACCGCCCCTACCCACGCCGCCGCGTGGCGCTGCCGACCTATCCGTTCCAGCGCAAGCGCCATTGGTACACCACAGGCGACGCGCCGGCCGGGCGCCAAACGACTATCGAATCGCCGCTGCTGCGGCTGTTGCAAGCCGGTCAGGCGGAGGACTTGGCGCGTTATTTGGAAGCCGATGGTGGCTGGACGGCGGAAGAAAAAGCGCTGCTGCCGAAACTGGCCGCCGGCTTGATCCGCCGCAGCCAAAGCGCCGAACCGGCCGCCGACGGCTGGTGTTATCTGCCGGTGTGGCGGCTGCAAGCGCGGCAGGGCGCGGGCCGGGCGGCTGCGGCCGAGGGCATTTGGCTGCTGTTCGCGGCCGGCGACGGCGAGGCGGAAACCTTGCGCGCGCTGCGCGACAACGGCCGCCGCGCCATCCAAGTCGCGCCGGGGTCGGCCTATCAGCGCAAGGCGCAGGACGCTTGGACGGTCAATGCCGCCAGCGCAGAAGACTGCCGCAGGCTGCTGGCGGATCTGGCGGGCGCCGGTCGTTTGGAAGGCGTCGTCTACGCATGGCCTGCGGCCTTGGCGCATACGCCGGTCGATGAGCTGATGCGCGTCGTCCGCCTCGTCCGCGCGCTGGCTAAGCTGGAACAGCCACCTAAGCTGTGGCTGTTGACCCACGGCGCGACGGCCGCCGGCGGCGCCGCCCCCAGATCGCCGTTCCCGGCTTTGCTGTGGGGCTTCGGCCGGTCGCTGTTTTTGGAGTATCCGCAACTGAAAGGCGGCGTGATCGACGCAGTGGCGGGTGCGGAATTGGCGCTGGAACTGCTGGACGCGGAAGGCGAGGACGCCATCGCGCTGCGTGACGGCCAGCGTTATCTGGCGCGGCTGGAAGCCGGTGCGCCTAAGGCCGATCCGTTGCGCGTCAAGGCCGACACGGCCTATCTCATCACCGGCGGGCTGGGCGCGTTGGGCTTGCACACCGCCCGCTGGCTGGCGGCGCAGGGCGCGGGCCAGTTGATTTTGCTGGGTCGGCGCAGCCCGGATGCAGCGACCCAAGCCCAGTTGGAGGCGCTGCGCGGACAGGGCGTCCGCATTAGCGTGGAGCAGGCCGAC
>JBJSYU010000195.1:0-3357 GCA_046089945.1 Candidatus Methylumidiphilus sp. | reverse complement strand
TAATCGAAGCTCGCATCGGGATACCGTAGCACCTCACATGGCATTTCTTGGAAGTCTATATCTAGACCCTCGCGTTGGGCTAAACCCTTGGCGATTTCAATGCATTCAGGGGACAGGTCAAACGCACTTACAATTGCACCTAGCTTGGCTATCCGCAAGGCATCATCCCCAAAGCCACAACCAACTATCAAAACTCGTTTGCCGTGAAGATCGTAATTGGTAAGATGTGCATACATTTTCCAGTAACCATTCCACCAACGTTGCTTAGGATTGTCCAGCACACTCCAATCAAACGGAGAATCGAGGATATGCAAGTGCTTTTTGGCGTGTTCTTTGTGGTAGTCGAGTTCACGTTGCTGGCGATCAGTCAATTCGGTATTCATCGTAGCCTCTGAAAATGTTCGTAAGTAATCACTCTATAATACATGGCTTATCATTTTATCCAAGACTTAAGCTGATAGATAAATAATATGCCGAAATAAAGAGCTTGGTGAAATTTGGCACAAGCAGGCAGTTGGCCGGGGTAAGCGCGGCTTTTATGCCCGATGCTTTGCGGTTAGGTTTGCCGGGCACGACAAAGCCGCACCCGACAACCTTAATTGGGTCTTACCCAACCAACTCCTTAACCTTAGCAATAATCCCCGTCGGATCAATGCCTTGGTAAGGGAATTGTTCCCACAAGCCGCCGCAGCCTTCTTTGTGCGTACCTAAGTAAGCATATTTCGGCGCAAATCCGCGTTCCAGCAGCCAAGTACCCAAACGGCTACCCAAACCAGTCTTCCTATTAAACGCCTCGACCACCAAAACGAACGGCGCAGCGCCAATCTTCGCCAGGGTTTCTTCATCCACGACATTCAACGTGGTCTTGTTAATCAAGCCGACGTCGATGCCTTCCAGTTTCAGCTTTTCGACCGCATCCAAGGCGCGGTGCAGGGATTCGCCGAAGCTGACGACATAACCTGCCGTGCCTTCGCGGATGACTTCGTCTTTGCCGGGGACAAAGGTGTAGTCCGGGCCGAAGAAGTCGGTGCCGTCGGTCTTGAGGATGTTCGGGGTCTTGGAGCGGGTGGAGAAGATGAAGCGTAGCCCTAAGTCGTTGAACACGGCGGCGACGACGGCCTTCATCTGGCCGGGGTCGGCGGGGAAGTAGAGGCGGGTCGTGTTGTGTTCTTCCAAGCCGTTGTCGGCGTAGAAGTTGTTGAGGCCGAAGTGGCAGGTGTTGTCCGCCATGTCGTCAATGCCGGAGTGCGAGAAGTGCAGCAGGACGTTGGAGAAGTTCAGGCGGGCCATCGTGACTTCGGAGATGATCATCTCCAAGAACGCGGCGAAGGTGCCGAAGATGCCTTGACGGCCCGGCTGGTTGCCGAAGCCGGCGCAGGCGGAGAAGTTGCCGCGCTCCATGATGCCGCCGGGGATGAAGATTTCCGGGTAGGCGTCGTGGATCTTTTTCAGGCCGCAGGAGCCTTCGAGGTCGCTGTCCACCACCAACACGCTGGCTTTGCGTTCTTCCGGGGTGAGGTTTTTCAACTGCGCGACGACGGCATCGCCGAAGACGTTGCGGTTGGCGTCGAAGTTTTTGCCGGAGCCTAGGTAGGTGTAGGGGTCTTTCGGCTTTTCAATGGCTTTGAGGAACGCCACCGCGTCGTTGTGGCCGCGCTTTTCCAGGTATTTGATGGCCTTGTCGAAAGCAATCACGTCATGGCCGTGGCAGGAGCCTTCGAGGCCGTCTACGCCGGGCATCATTTTGCGCTTGGCGACGACGGCGACCGGGCCGTCGCTGAGAATCGCGGCGCGGATTTGGGCGTACAGCGCTTCGAGGTCTTCGCCGTCCACTTCCGACACTTCCAAGCCATGGCCGGCCAGGGTCTTGGCGACGCTGTAGCCTTTCAGGTAGTTGGAGGGGTGGTCGGCAATCGTCACGTCGTTGTCGTCGATGACCAGCTTGACGTTCAAGCCTTGCGCGACGGCGAGGCGGGCGGCTTCGGCGTCGTCGCCTTCCTGCTGCGAGCCGTCGGAGCCGAGCATGAAGACGATTTTGCCGGGGTTGGCAATCGCCACGCCGTTGATGTAGGGCCACATGTGGCCTAGGCGGCCGGAGCTGAATTTCACGCCGGGGGTGAGGCCGAGTTCCGGGTGGCCCGGCAGTTTTTCGTGGGCGACGCGGTATTTGGTCAGTTGCTCAAACGGCAGGTCGCCGGCCAGCGCGGCCAGCAGGTATTGCGTGCCGACGCGGTGGCCGGCTTCGTCGTAGAACACCGGGACGAACTTGTCGGGGTTGCCACGGAACAGCGCGTCGAGGAGGACGACTTCGGGCGCGGTGTCGTATGGCCCGCCGGTGTGACCGCCGACGCCACG
The DNA here is from genome assembly GCA_046089945.1 of Candidatus Methylumidiphilus sp. Taxonomy (GTDB): domain Bacteria; phylum Pseudomonadota; class Gammaproteobacteria; order Methylococcales; family Methylococcaceae; genus Methylumidiphilus. The sequence continues at coordinate 1,002 of JBJSYU010000195.1, read as the reverse complement.
CGCCGCGCCGGTCGCGGTGAAGAAGATGAGGGCGTCGCGGAAGAACTGGAGGTTCTGCGCCAGCGCGGCCTTTTCTTCGGCGGACAGGGTGGGGTTGTTGAAATCCAGCGCCACGGGGGTGTAAAGGCTGGTATCAAGGGGGAAGTTGGGGTTGCTGCTCATGTTCTCGCTTTTCCTAACTATTGTTGGTGTTAAGTATGGCCCGCCGCAGGGGCGGGACATCCGCTTAAAGATATAGCTTCGTTGGCAAATACGCCATAGAAAAAAGCCGCAAATCCAGAGGACTTGCGGCTTTTTTATGGTGGGGCAGTGGGGCGCCCCTTAAGCTTGGCTTACAAGCTGTAGTACATGTCGAACTCGACCGGATGCGTGGACATGCGGAAGCGGGTGACTTCCTGCATTTTCAGTTCGATGTAGGCGTCGATGACGTCGTCGGTGAACACGCCGCCACGGGTCAGGAACTCGCGGTCTTTGTCCAGGGTGTCCAAGGACAGGTCGAACGAGTAAGAAACCTGCGGAATGGCTTTTTCCTCTTCCGGCGGCAGGTCGTACAAGTCCTTGTCCATGGCTTCGCCCGGATGGATCTTATTTTGGATGCCGTCCAGGCCGGCCATCAACATGGCGGCGAAGGCCAGGTAGGGGTTGGCGGTGGAGTCGGGGAAGCGCACTTCGATGCGGCGGGCCTTGGGGTTCTGCACGTAGGGGATGCGGATCGAGGCGGAGCGGTTGCGGGCCGAGTAGGCCAGCATGACCGGGGCCTCAAAGCCGGGCACCAGTCGCTTGTAGCTATTGGTGGAGGCGTTGCAAAAGGCGTTGAGAGCTTTGGCATGCTTGATGATGCCGCCGATGTAGTACAGCGCGGTTTCGGACAGTCCCCCATAGAGGTCGCCGGTGAACAGGTTCTTGCCATCCTTTGCCAGGGACTGATGGACGTGCATGCCGCTGCCGTTGTCACCAACCAGGGGCTTGGGCATGAAGGTCGCGGTCTTGCCAAAGGCGTGG
>JBJSYU010000194.1:0-7477 GCA_046089945.1 Candidatus Methylumidiphilus sp. | reverse complement strand
GAAAACGAAACACCCAAAACATAGAGCGGAAGCATTTAACGTTGCGAACGCGGATAAAACGGCTGGCCAGGAAGACCATTTGCTTTTCCAAGCTAGAGACGATGCATGATATCGTAATCGGCCTTTTCATCAACAGATATGCATTTGGATTTTTAGTTTAATGTCCGGGTTCAGAACACCACCGCCGACGGCGGTGTTTTGGTTGCTGGACTCGAAATAGCCGGTGGCGGTGTGCAGGGTGACGCTGGCCTGGGGGATCGCCCGCTGGAAGCCGTCCACGGCGGTGAGGGTGATTTCGGCTTGGCCGCCGGGGGCGATGCGCGGCGGGTCAATGCTGGCTTTCGCGCTCAACACGCCGACCGCCGCCGCCGACAGCGGCCAAAATCCCGCCCCGGCCAACGCTAAACATAGCCAAACGGCGCGGCGCGGCATGGCGGTCATGCCCAGGCCGCTTGATCGACCAGCCACAGCAATTCGCCCGGTTCGGGCCGCACGGTGCCGGCCGGCAACACTGGCTCGCTGTCCGAACGCAAGGCCGACAGCGCTGCCGCCTTGTCTTGGCCTGTGACCAGAAACCACACCTGCCGGGCGTGGTTGATGAGTTGCAAGCTGAGGGACAGCCTTGTCGGCGGCGGTTTCGGGGAGTCATGCACCGGCAACACCCAAGGCCCGGCGGCATGGACATGGCCCGGAAACAGCGAGGCGGTGTGGCCGTCCGGCCCCATGCCGAGGATTATCAAATCGAAGCGCGGCGGCGCGGCGCCGAAAAACTGCCGCAATTCGGCTTCATAACGCCGGGCGCTGTCTTCGACGCTGCCGTCGGTGGGCATCGGGTGGAGGTTTGCCGCCGGGATGGCGACGCCCGCCGCCGCCAGCGGATCGAGCAGGGTTTCGGTGAGCATGTGGAAATTGCTGTCGGCGTGATCCAACGGCAGGAAGCGTTCGTCGGCAAGGAACAGGTGCAGCCTGTGCCAGTCGATCTGCCCGCGCCATTCTGCCGAGGCCAAAAGCCGGTACAGCCGTTGCGGCGTGGAGCCGCCGGACAGCGCCAGACTAAACCGCCCGTCCGTCGCCGCCATCAAGTCCACCAGCCGCCGCGCCGTGGCTTCGGCCACCGCCGCCGGGTCGGCCAATATCAGGGTTTCGCCGTTCATGAATTGCGCAGCACCTTGTAGTAGTTGAGCAGGCCGTTGGTGGAAGAATCATGGGCGGCCACGGGCGTGTCGTCGGCCATGTCCGTGTACACCGTTTTGGCAAGCTGCTTGCCGAGTTCCACGCCCATTTGGTCGAAGGAGTTGATGTTCCAAATCGCGCCTTGCACGAAGACTTTTTGCTCGTACAGCGCAATCAACGCGCCCAACGTTTCCGGGGTCAGCGTGTGGTAGAGGAAGGAGTTGGACGGCTTGTTGCCGGGGAAGGTTTTCGCCATCGCCAAGGCGTCGATGCGCTCGGCGTCCACACCTTCGGCCAGCAGTTCGGCCCGTGCTTCCTCGGTGGTTTTGCCACGCATCAAGGCTTCGGTTTGCGCGACGAAGTTGGAGACCAGCGTGGCGTGGTGTTCGCCTAAATGGTGGTGGCTGTGCGCGGCGACCAGGAAGTCGCAGGGCACCAGTTTGCTGCCTTGGTGGATCAATTGGTAAAAGGCATGTTGGCCGTTGGTGCCGGCTTGGCCGAATATCACCGGGCCGGTGTCATAATCCAGCCGTTGGCCGGTGATATCGACGCTCTTGCCGTTGCTTTCCATGTCGGCTTGTTGCAGATGGTCGGCCAGATAATCCAGATATTGGTCGTAGGGCAGTATCGCCTGGGTTTGCGCATTGAAGAAATTGTTGTACCAAATCCCCAGCAAACCCATGACCACCGGGATGTTTTGCTCAAACGGCGTGGTGCGGAAATGCTCGTCCACTTTATGCGCCCCGGCCAGCAGTTCCTCGAAGTGATCCATGCCGATGGCAATGGCGATGGGCAGGCCAATCGCCGACCACAGCGAATAGCGCCCACCCACCCAATCCCAAAACTCAAACATATTGTTGGTGTCGATGCCGAACGCCGATACTTTTTCGGCATTGCAGGACACCGCGACAAAATGCTTGGCGATGGCGTCTTCGTCGGCGACTTCGGCCATGAACCATTCCCGCGCCGACAAGGCGTTGGCCATGGTTTCCTGCGTGGTGAAGGTTTTGGAGGCGATGATGAACAGCGTAGTTTCGCGGTCGAGGTTTTTGATGTTTTCCACCAAGTCGGCCTCGTCCACGTTGGAGACGAAATGCAGCCGCAGTTCCGGGCGGCAATACGGCGTCAGCGCCTTCGTGACCATTTTCGGCCCCAAGTCCGAGCCGCCGATGCCGATGTTAATCACGTCGGTGATCGGCTTGCCGGTGTGGCCGCGCCATTCCTGCGAGCGCACCGCCTCGCTGAAATGCCGCATCTTGTGCAACACGCGGTTGACCTCCGGCATCACGTCTTTGCCGTCCACCCACACCGGCCGGTTCGAGCGGTTGCGCAGCGCGGTGTGCAGCACGGCGCGGTTTTCGGTGTTGTTGATCTTCTCGCCTTGGAACATCGCCTCGATCTTATCGGCCAAGCCGGCTTGGCGGGCCAACTCAAACAACAGCCCCAGCGTGGTCTCGGTGATGCGGTTTTTCGAGTAGTCGAACAACAAATCGTCCAGGCGCAAGGAGTAGCGCTCAAAGCGCTGCGGGTCTGCGTCGAACAGGTCGCGCAGGTGCAGCCTGGAGATTTCCCATTGGTGTTCTTGCAGGAGTTGCCACGCCGGAAGTTGGGAGCACCGAGACATTGTGTGTTTCCTTGAGAGTTAGCCGTTTAAGGGGAGGGATCGTGTCGCCGGCAAGTGACCGGGCTTTTTTTAAGGCCAATGCTACTACAGCCGCACGGGCGAATAAACGCCCGAAAGGCGCAATACGCTGGTTTCCGTGCGGGCCGTCCGTCGGCGCAATCGTTTAAGCCCGGTGACGGCGGGCGGGCATTCGCCTATGCTATAAAGCCCGACATTTCCAGCCTTTCAGGATTTTAGCGATGATTACAGACCTCACCGACCAATTTTTTGGCAAGCCCGTGCAGCCTTACGACCCGCAAACGCCGTTGGACGCCAGCGGCGGCACGGTCTACCGGCTGGCCTTGGACTATGACGACAACCGCCGCATGGCAGACGTGCTGGAGGAGTTTTTGGCCAAGGCCGACAAGACTAAGTTGGAAGCCTTGGTGTTTGGCCTGTGGGACGAGGCGCACAGCACCGGCCCCGGCGACTTTTTCGCCGTGCTGGCCGCACATGCGCGGGAACTGCCCAATCTGCGGGCGCTGTTCGTTGGCGACATCACTTATGAGGAATGCGAAATTTCTTGGATCGTGCAGGGCTATTACAACCTGCTGCTGGACGCCTTCCCGCAGCTTGAGGTGTTGCGCATACGCGGCACCATCGAACTGGAGATCGAGCCATTCAGCCACGACAGCCTGCGCGAACTGACCATCGAATCCGGTGGCCTGCCCAGCAAGATCGTCGAAGCGCTGGCGGAATCCAAGCTGCCCAAGCTGGAAGCGCTGGAATTGTGGCTAGGCACCAGCGACTACGGCTTTGACGGCGATGTCGGGCTGTATCAAAACCTGCTCGACAAGCTGCTCACGCCGTCTTTGCGCTACCTGGGGCTGCGCGATTCGGAAATCGCCGACGAGTTGGCGAAATGGCTGGCCAAATCCGCGTGGCTGGAACAACTGGACACGCTGGACTTGTCGCTAGGCACGATAGGCGACATCGGCGCCAAAGCGCTCAGCGCCAGCCCGCATGCCGCCAAGCTGAAGCTTTTGGATTTGACCCACCACTATATTTCCGAGGAATGGCAGGAGAAGCTGCGGGCGCTGGGGCCGCAGGTCGTCCTCGAAGACCCGCAAGAAGAGGACGGCGACGACCGCTATGTGGCGGTCGGCGAGTAACGGCCTTGGACTGGGTGGTGTTGGCCGCGCCCGACGGCAAGCGCGTCCGCCTGCTGCAAGCGGCGCGGGCCGGGTTGGGCCTGCCGCCGGCGCGGGTGGTGGCGTGGTCTGCGTTTTTGCAAGCGCCGGAAACGCTGACTGTACACTGGCGCAAACCCTGCCGGTTCAAGCTGGAACCGCCCAACGACGATCCTGCCGCCCAGCATCGGCTGCTGCAAGACGGCTGCGCCCTCTTAGATCAGCCGCCGCCGGCACCGTTGGCGCAAGGCGAACTGCGCGCAGTGGATATCTGGCATGTCGGCTTCGCGCAGGCGATGCGGCGGATTGCGGCGCTACTGGCTGAACATCCGCAGGTGGAAGTGCTGAACGCGCCGGCCGAGGCGCTGCTGATGGCCGACAAACTGGCCTGCCAGCAGCATTTGCAAACTCACGGCATCGCCACGCCGCGATTGCTAGGGCCGGTGGAAAATTACCGGCATCTGCGCGGCTTGCTCGATCAACACGGCTTAGACCGCGCTTATCTGAAAGCCCGCTACGGCTCCTCGGCGGCCGGCGTCGTCGCCTACCGCCGCAACCGCCGGGGCCAGGAACAGGCCATCAGTTCGGCGCATCGGGAACAAGGCCGGCTCATCAACCGCAAGCGCCTGCGCCGTTACGCTAACCGCGACGATATCCAAAGCCTCATCGATCTGGTTGCCCGGCAAGGCGCTTACGCCGAAGCCTGGGTCAACAAGCCGCGCCTAGGCAACGGCCATTTCGACATCCGCATGCTGGCCCTAGGCGGCGCCGCCGCGCATCGGGTGGCGCGGATTGGCGAACGCGCCATCACCAATCTGCACCTCGACAACCGCCGGGGCGAAGTGGCGGCGCTGCTCGACGCCGACACCGTCCACGCGCTGGAGCAAACCGCCGAACGCGCCGCCGCCGCATTTCCGCGCAGCCGCGTGATTGGCTTTGACCTTGTGGCCAGCCGGGGGCAGGCGCAGGTGTTGGAGGCCAACGCCTTCGGCGACCTGTTGCCGGGCTTATTGTGGCAAGACGAGGATGTCTACAGCGCAGAACTGCGGCGCTGGGCATGACGCCTGCCATCCCCGACATGAACCGCGTCGTCGGTAGCCATGACCTGCTGTTCATCACGCTGGACACGCTGCGCTACGACATCGCCCAACGCGAATTCGACGGCGGCCGTTTGCCGGTGCTGGCAAGCCACCTGCCGCCGGAAGGCTGGCAAAAGTGCCACAGCCCGGCCAGCTTCACCTACGCCGCGCATCAGGCGTTTTTCGCCGGCTTCCTGCCCACGCCCGCCCGGCCCGGCCCGCATCCGCGCCTGTTCGCCTGCCAATTCCCCGGCAGCGCGACGACGACCGCCCACACCTGCACCTTTGCGCAAGACAACCTGCCGGCCGGCTTGGCGGCGCGGGGCTACCATACGCTGTGCATCGGCGGCGTCGGCTTTTTCAACAAACTGACCGCGCTGGGTTCGGTGCTGCCGGGCTTGTTCGCCGAAAGCCATTGGCGGCCCGCCTTCGGCCCCGGCCGCGTCGAAGGCGCGGCCCGCCAAATACGCTTGGCGGTGGAACGCCTGCAAGCCATCAACTCCCGCGTGTTTTTGTTCATCAACGTCGCCGCCATCCACGCCCCCAACCGCGCCCATCTGCCCGGCTGCACCCGCGACAACCCCGACAGCCACGCCGCCGCGCTGCGCCATGTGGACGCCGCGCTCGCCCCGCTGTTCGCGGCCTGCCAACAGCGCGGCCCGTGCTTTGCGATGGTCTGCTCCGACCACGGCACGGCCTATGGCGAAGACGGCTACCACGGCCACCGGCTGGGCCATCCATCGGTTTGGGACGTGCCTTACGCGCATTTTTTCATCGCACCCGCCGCCGACGCCGACCGATGAACCCGACAACCTTGGCCCAGCGCTTGGCGGATGGCCCCTACCAAGCCTATTCCTACGCCTACCCGCACAAAAGCGCCTACCGCCCATTGCCCGCGCCGCAAGATTTGGCGCAATTGTGGGCTGCGGAAAACCGCGAAGCGCTGTTTGGCTATGTCCACATCCCGTTTTGCTCGATGCGCTGCGGCTTTTGCAATCTGTTCGCCATTGCCCGGCCACACGCGGATCTGGTGTCGGCCTATGTCAGCCAACTTGTGCGGCAGATGCGGGTTTTAAACGAAACATTGGGCGAACGCCGCTTCGCCCGCTTCGCCTTAGGCGGCGGCACGCCGACTTACCTCAGCGCCGCGCAACTGGCGCAAATCCTCGCCGCCGCCCGCGACCTGCTCGGCATTGACACGCGCAGCATCCCGGCCGGCATCGAAGCCTCGCCGGAAACCGTCAGCACCGACAAGCTGGCGGTGTGCCACGAGTTCGGCATAGCCCGCATCAGCCTAGGCATTCAAAGCTTTGCCGCCGCCGAAACCCGCGCCCTCGCCCGTCCGCAGCAAAGCGCCACGGTTTGCGACGCCATCGAACAAATCCGCGCATCCGGCTTTGCGACGCTAAACCTCGATTTGATCTACGGCATCGCCGGGCAAACCGAAGCCAGTCTGCTGGCCTCGGTGGACAGCGCCTTGGCGTTCGCCCCGGAAGAAATCTATTTGTATCCGCTGTATGTGCGCCCGCAAACCGGCCTCGGCAAAATCACGCAGCGCGCCGGCCCGGCGGCGGACGGGCGGCAAGCGTTGTATTGGGCGGCGCGCCGGCGGCTGTTGGCGGCGGGCTACCGGCAACTGTCGATGCGCCTGTTCCGCGCCACCGCCGCGCCGGACAACGGCGGGCCGGTGTATTGCTGCCAAAACGACGGCATGATCGGCATCGGCCCCGGCGCGCGCTCCTACACCCGCACATTGCATTATTCCAGCGCCTACGCCGTGGCCCGCAGCGCCACGCTGCCCATCATCGAAGATTATTTGGATCAAACCGACGCCGACTTCCGCCACGCCAGTTATGGCTTCGCGCTAAACCGCGAAGAGCAGCAACGCCGCTTCGTGATCCAATCGCTGTTGACCGAACCCGGCTTGATCCACGCCGACTACCGCCAGCGCTTCGGCACAGACTGCCTAGACGACTTGCCGCAACTGCATGAACTCAACGAACTGCATTGGGCGGAAGCCAGCGCCGACCGGCTGCGGCTGAACGCGCAAGGCTATGCCTATGCCGACACCATCGGCCCGTGGCTGGCCTCGGCGGCGGTCAACGCGCTGATGAACGAGGCTTAAGCGATGGACGCCGCGCCGCTGTCGCTGCTCTATCGCGGCCGGCTGTCCAGTTGCAACTACGCCTGCGCCTACTGCCCATTCGCCAAACACCAAGACAGCCGCGCCACGCTGGCCCGCGACGCCGCCGACTTGGCCCGCTTCGTCGCATGGGTCGCCGAGCAAAACCGCCCGCTGCGCCTGCTGTTCACGCCATACGGCGAAGCCCTGGTGCGCCGCCATTACCGCGACGCACTGCTGCGCCTCGCCGCGCTGCCCCAGGTGCTGCAAGCCGCCGTACAAACCAACCTGTCCGCGCCGCTGTCCTGGC
>JBJSYU010000193.1:0-5181 GCA_046089945.1 Candidatus Methylumidiphilus sp. | reverse complement strand
CTTCCACGCCACCGTGCAATGGGTGGCGCGCAACCATGTCGGCAATTTCATCGAGCAAAACCTGGATTGGGCATTCCTGCGCTGGCGGATCGCGGACAACTTGGATCTGCGCCTGGGCCGGCTGGGATTCGACGCCTTTTTACTGTCGGAGTACCGCAATGTCGGCTACGCCTACCCGTGGATGCGCCCGCCGGCGGAGTTTTACTCGTCGCTGTTCACTTACCATTTCGACGGCGCGGACATCGCCCAGAAATTCAGCGTGGGCGAGGGCTACCTGACGCTGAAAGGCTACGGCGGCCGCAGCTTTGACAGCGTGCTGGACCAAAACAGCCCGTCCCACACCGAGATCGAGGCGGCGCTGTTCGGCGCCAACCTCGTCTACGAGACCGGCAATTGGCGGATGCGCGTAGGCTATGCGCAGGCGCGGCCGCTGCAAAACCTGCCCCTGCAAACGCTGGACACGCTCAGCCAGCCGCTGGTGCGCGCCTACTGGCCGGCATCCCAGGCCATCGTTGGCCTGCTGTCCATTGAAGGCAAGGCGCTGCATTACAGTTCCATCGGCTTCGCCTACGACGACGGCCTTTGGCCAGTGCAGGCGGAAGCCGCCTACATCGACTCCAATATCGGTGCGCTGCCCAACAAGGCCACCGCCTACCTCAGCGTCGGGCGGCGCTTTGCCAGCGTGACCGCCTACGCCTTGTACGGCGTCGCTCAGTCGGTGAGCGGCCCGCCCGCCGTGCCGCCGGCGCCGGCGCAGATCCCGGCGCTGCTGGCGGTGCGCGAGGGCGTCGTCCAGACGCTCAACGCCAACGGCCAAGACCAGCAATCCCTGTCCATCGGCGCGCGCTGGGACGTCTACGACAATATCGATTTGAAGGCACAATGGAGCCATTTCTGGCTGGGCGAGGACGGCACCGTGACCTGGCTGCACCCTAGCCCCCCGCTGCCGGACGAAGTCAACGTCTGGTCTTTCGGGCTGGACTTTGTGTACTGACGCCATGGCCAGATTCCTCGCCAGCCTGCTGCTGTCCGCCAGCGTCGCCCACGCCGATGTGGCGGTGGTCGTCAATGCCGCCAACAGCATCCCCGCCCCCAGCCCGCGTGCGGTGCAGGACATCTTCCTAGGCCGCGCGCGCGCATTTGCCGACGGACGCCCAGCCATGCCCATCGACCAGTCCACCGCGCTGCGCGCCGAATTCTACCAGGCGCTGACCGGCCGCCCGCTGGAGCAAATCAACGCCTACTGGGCGCGGCTGATGTTCACCGGGCAGGCCACGCCGCCGCCGCAGGTGGGCGGCGACGACGCCGTGCTGCACACGGTGCGCGGCAACCCGGCGGCGCTAGGCTATGTCGCCCCGTCCCGCGTGGACAAGAGCGTCCGCCTGCTGCTGCTGCTAAAGCCATGAGCGAGCGCAAAAAACACTACCTGCACCGGCAGCTGGTCGTCTCCACGTTCTGGGTGGCGCTATTGTTCGCCGGCGTCATCTCAGCGGTGTCCTTCTTCGCCGAATACCGGCGGGCCAGCGAGAAAAACCAGATCATGCTCACGCAACTGCTGGACACCATGGAAAGCACCGCTGCCGTCGCCGCCTACTCCGGCAACCGCGCCATCGCTGAGGACGTGCTGAAGGGGTTGTTGCGCAACGACATCGTCCATGAGGCGCGGCTGCACGTCGGCGAACGCATGGATCTGCGGCAGACCCGCAACGGCGCCGCGCCGGCGCCCGACACGCAGCCGGCGGTCGCCCGCGCCTTGCACTCGCCGTTTGGCGAAGGGGAAACCATCGGCACCCTCAGCGTCATCCCCGAAGCCCGCCTCAGCCTGCAAGAAGCCCGCTACAGCGCCCTGCTCGGTGCCCTCAACTCGGCGGGGGTCATTGGCCTGACCGCGCTGATCCTGCTGGTGATGATCCGCTCCTCGCTGTCGCGCCCGCTGCTGACCGTGTCCAGCACGCTGCATGCCATCAAAGTCGGCGAAGCCGAGCGCATCACCCCGCTGGCCCGCCACAAGGACGACGAGCTTGGCCAACTGGTGCGCGACATCAACGCCCTGCTCGACTCGGCGCAGGAAAAGTTTGAGGAGGAGCGGCGGCTGCTGCAACAAATCCAGGCGGTGGAGCGGCAGTTGCGCGGCATCTTCGAGAACACCAGCGCCGGCATTTTCCTGCTCGACGAAGGCGGCCGGCTGCTCACCGCCAACCCCACGCTGGCACGGGTGGTGGGCTTGCCGGACGAGGACGGTGCCAGCCTGGCCGGCTGCGAGTTCGCGTCGCTGGCCTTCGCCGAACCCGACCGCTTCCACGACCTGCTGCACCTCGCCGACGAGCAAAACCGCGCCGTGGCGGCGGATCTGCAATTGCACAGCCGCGACGGCATGAGCGGCAACTGGGTGCATTGCCTGCTGTCGCGGCATCGCAACAGCGACGGCGCCTTGTGCTTTGAAGGCGTGGCCTACGACATCAACGAGCGCCGCGCATTGGAAATGCGCGTCCGCCACGAGGCCGACCACGACCCGCTCACCGGCCTGCGCCGCCGCCAAGCTTTTGAGCGCGACCTCATCAAGCTGCTGGAGACGGCGGTTGACAGCGACAATCCGCATGCCATGCTGCTGCTGGACTTGGACAACTTCAAGGACATCAACGACAGCTATGGGCATGCCGCCGGCGACATGGTGCTGATCGAGGTGGCGCGGCGCCTGAAAGGCTGTGTGCGCAGCAACGACATCGTGGCGCGGCTCGGCGGCGACGAATTCGTCATCATGCTGGCCAACTGTGTCCCGATGGAGCGCGCCTACGACATCGCCCGCAACCTGATCGCCAGCGTCATCCAGCCGATAACCATCGGTCGGCAGATAACCGGGAAGGTTGGCGTCAGCATCGGCATCGCCGTCCACGACGAGCGCAACCCCACCATGGCCGAACTGTTTGAGATGGCGGATTTCGCCATGTACGAAGTCAAGCGCCAAGGCAAGAACGGCTTCGGCATCGCCGGCGACGACGGCATCATCACCGTCGAAAAAATCAGCGTCGGCTAGGCTTGGGATGCGGGGCCACTTCCGCAATGGTAAACTTCCGGCAATACCCCTTAAGGAAGGCTCTGAACAAGTCCCCTCGCTCCGAGGGAAGAGGGTTAGGGTGAGGCGGCAAACGATTTGAATGTATGACCCTTACCCCAACCTTTCCCTTGCGAGAAGGCGGAAGCAAAGGCTTAGTCATAGCGTCCTTAAATGCTCGCTTTGCGCAACCCCACCTTAATACCATGCTAAACATAATCACCATTTCCGGCGACATCGGCGGTGGCAAGTCCGCCGTCGCCAAAAGCCTGGAGCAAACCCTAGGCTACGCCGTCATCGGCACCGGCAGCATCCAGCGCGAAATCGCCAAAAAACGCGGCCTGACCACGCTCGAACTCAACCAGCTTTCCATCACCGACAAAAGTATCGACGATGAAATCGACGGCTTTGTCGTCGCACTCGGCAAAACCCGCCGCGACATCATCATCGACTCGCGGCTGGCCTGGCATTTCATCCCAGAGGCGTTCAAGGCTTTTCTGACCGTCGATCCGCTAATCGGCGCACAGAGGGTATACGGCGACCAACGCGCCGAAGAACAAAACCCCACGCTGGCCAAGACCCTAGCCAACAACCTGCAACGCCAAGCCTTGGAGACCGAGCGCTTCAAAAAACTCTACGGCGTGGACTTGCGCGACTTTCGCAACTACGCCGCCGTCATCGACACCTCCCACTCCCCGCCCGTCGCGATAGCCGCCAAACTGGCCGAACTCTACCAAGCCGCGCTGCGCGGCGAAAACTTCCCGCGCCTGTGGCTAAACGCCCGGCGGCTCACGCCCACCAAAGACTACACGCCGGACAACCTCGACGCGCTGCGCGAAACCTTGCGCAGCCAAGGCTTCAACCCCGCCGAACCGCTCAGCGTCGCCTTGCAGGCCGGTCACATTTACCTGCTCGCCGACCACCGCCGCGCCCTCGCCGCCCACCTCGAAGGGTTGGACTTACTCCCCTGCCGCATCGAAACCGACTACAGCCCGCCCAGCGCCGCGACGCCCTGGCCTTGGCAAACCGACGCCTAAACCTAAACCTTAAGGAGGCTCTGATTTAAATCTTTACTCCCTCCCCCTTGCAGGGGGAGGGTTGGGGTGAGGGTCAAAAAAATCTTAATGGTTTGCCCCTCACCCTCTCCCCACAGGGCGAGGAAACTTATTCAGAGCTTCCTTAAGCTGCGGCGATTCACGCACTGCCCCGCCTGTCAGCGAAATGCTAAACTGCGCACATTTTTTCCACCCCGACACCGAGGCTTAACGAGCAACCATGGCAGGCCACAGCAAATGGGCAAACATCCAGCACCGCAAAGGCGTCCAAGACGCCAAGCGGGGCAAAATCTTCACCAAGTGCATCCGCGAAATCACTGTCTCCGCGCGCATGGGCGGCGGCGACCCGGCGAATAACCCGCGCCTGCGCGCCGTCATCGACAAAGCGCTGACCGCCAACATGACCAAAGACACCATCGAACGCGCCATCAAAAAAGGCACCGGCGCGGCCGAGGGCGACAACTACGACGAAGTGCGCTACGAAGGCTACGCCCCCGGCGGCATCGCCGTCCTCGTGGACTGCCTCACCGACAACCGCAACCGCACCGTCGCCGAAGTCCGCCACGCCTTCAGCAAAGCCGGCGGCAACTTAGGCACCGACGGCTCCGTCGCCTACCTGTTCAGCAAAACCGGCGTCCTCAGCTTCGCCGCCGACGTGGACGAAGACCGGCTCATGGAAGTCGCGCTGGAGGCCGGGGCCGACGACGTCGCGGATAACGGCGACGGCTCCGCCGATGTGCTGGCGGCGCAAGAAAACTTCGAGGCGGTGAAAGCCGCGCTGGCCGCGGCCGGCCTCGTGCCGGAAAGCGCCGAAGTCACAATGCGCGCCGGCACCAGCATCGCGCTCGACTTGGAAGACGCCGAAAAGCTCATCCGTCTGATCGAACGGCTGGAAGACCTCGACGACGTGCAAAACGTCTACTCCAACGCCAACATCAGCGAGGACGTCCTCGCCAAAATCAGTTGACCCGCATCCTAGGCATCGACCCCGGCTCCAGGTCCACCGGCTACGGCCTGATCGACGCCGGGGGCGCCGGCCCCACGCTCATCGCCTGCGGCCGCATCCGCACGGAA
>JBJSYU010000192.1:0-12090 GCA_046089945.1 Candidatus Methylumidiphilus sp. | reverse complement strand
CTCAACTCAGTAACAAACTTATTTTTTGTTTTCATTTTCGGTACACAAAGGGTGTTTAAATTATGCATAGTATAGAATATTTTTTATGCTCACGAACTTAGGTGAATACCAAATCTTGAGTGCCGTGTGGTTCAGCATGTTGCCATCGTCGCATTGAAAACAGTAGGCCGGGGTTCTCATGGCATTGCTCTTTCATGTGTTTGTTCAAGCTCCAAATGGTATGGGATCTCACCCATTTCCGTCAATGCGAATTCAGGCAGCAAAAAAGGGCGGGCAAAACCAGTTTGCCCACCCTTGCAATAGCCTTAGCGGTCAATTCAAGACAGCGGCTTATTTCTCCAGCAACTTGGCATGCGCCGCCGCCAGTCTGGCCACCGGCACACGCGGCGCCGAGCAGGAGACGTAGCTTAGGCCGATGTTGTGGCAGAAGTGGATGGACTCAGGATGGCCGCCGGCTTCGCCGCAGATGCCGACTTTCAGCCCCGGCAAGGTCTTGCGGCCGTTGGTGACGGTCATTTCCATCAACACGCCGACGCCGTTGACGTCCAGCACCTCGAAGGGGTTGTCGCGCAGGATGTTGGACTCGTTGTACAGCGGCAGGAACTTGTTTTCGGCGTCTTCGCGGGAGAACGAGAACGCCGCCTGGGTCAGGTCATTGGTGCCGAAGGAGAAGAATTCGGCGACTTTCGCCAGTTCGCTGGCGCGGGTGCAGGCGCGGACGGTTTCGACCATCGTGCCAAACTTGACGTTGAGCTTGACCTCATGCGCTTCTTCGACTTCGGCGGTGATTTCGTCCACCCACGCCTTCACCAGCTTCAGCTCCTGTGAGGTGATGACTTGCGGCACCATGATTTCCGGGTGGACTTCCACGCCGTCTTTCTGCGCTTCGGCGGTGGCTTCCAGCACGGCGCGGATTTGCATGCGGTAAATCTCCGGGTAGCTGATGCCCAGGCGCACGCCGCGATGGCCGAGCATCGGGTTGACCTCGTACAGTTCGCGGACTTTGCGCAGCATGCGCTCCTTCTTCGCCAGCGCGGCGTCGAGTTCCTCCGGCGTCAAGTCACCGCCGAGCAGCGGCAGGTTCAACACGCCGCCGGCGGCGATGTGGCCTTTGACCACCATGCGGTAATGCTCGATGGCGTCGATATCTTCCATCAATTGCAGTTCGTTGGGAAGGAACTCGTGCATCGGCGGGTCGAGCAGGCGCACCGTCACCGGGCGCGGGGCCATGGCGGTGAAGATGTCTTTGAAGTCCTTGCGCTGGATCGGCAGCAGCACATCCAAGGCGGCGTTGCGCTCCTCGACATTGCGGGCGAGGATCATGTCGATGACCAGCGGCAGGCGCTCGGAGGCGTTGAACATGCGCTCGGTGCGGCACAGACCGATGCCGGCCGCGCCGTATTCGACGGCGACGGCGGCGGATTCCGGGGTGTCGGCGTTGGCCATGACTTTCAGCCGGGCGATGGCGTCGGCCCAGCCGAGCAGGGTCTTCAACTGCGCGGAGAATTCCGGTTTGATGGTGGGGATTTCGCCCAGGTACACGTTGCCGGTGCCGCCGTCGATGGTGATGATGTCGCCCTCGCGCAGCGTGATGTCGCCGACCGTGGCTTGGCGGGCGCGGGTGTCAACCTTGATGCCCTCGGCCCGGCCACGCAGGCTTTGCCCATGCCACGCGCCACCACGGCGGCATGCGAGGTCTTGCCGCCCCGGCTGGTGAGGATGCCTTGCGCGGCAAAGAAGCCGTGGATATCTTCCGGCTTAGTCTCTTCGCGCACCAAAATCACTTTCTCGCCGGCCCGGCCACGCGCCTCGGCGTTGTCGGCCTCGAACACGATCTTGCCACTGGCGGCACCGGGCGAGGCGGGCAAGCCTTGCGCCAAGGGCTTCTGGCCGTGCTTGGGGTCTAGCGTCGGGTGCAGCAGTTGTTCCAAGTCGTTGGGGTTGACGCGCAGCAGCGCTTTCTCGCGGGAAATCAGCCCTTTCGTCTCCATTTCCACCGAGGTGCGCACCATGGACGCGGCGTTCATCTTGCCGTTGCGGGTTTGCAGGCAATAGAGGACGCCTTTTTCGATGGTGTATTCGTAATCCTGGACTTCCTGGTAATGCGCTTCCAGCTTGTTGCGCAGATCCACCAGTTGGCGGTACAGGTCGGGCATTTCCTGCTCCAACTCATTGACCGGCTTGGGTGTGCGGATGCCGGCCACCACGTCCTCGCCTTGGGCGTTGACCAGGTATTCGCCGTACATTTCGTTTTCGCCGGTCGCCGGATTGCGGGTGAAGCCGACGCCGGTGGCGCAGTCGTTGCCCAAATTGCCGAACACCATGGTCACGACGTTGACGGCGGTGCCGTTGGCCTTGTCGGGGGTGATATTGAACTCGCGGCGGTAATCGACGGCGCGCTTGCCCATCCATGACTTAAATACTGCTTTGATGGCGATTTCCAGTTGTTCATAAACGTCTTCGGGGAACGCCCGGCCGGTGTGCTGGCGGACGACCTTCAAGAAGCGCTCGCTGACATCTTTCAGATGCTCCGCGTTCAGGCCAATGTCGGCTTTGACGCCGGCTTGGCGTTTCACTTCGTCGAACTGCTCGTTGAACATATCGTGTGGCACGTTGAGCGCGACGGTGCCGAACAGTTGGATGAAGCGGCGGTAGGCGTCATAGCCGAAGCGCTCGTTCTGCGTCTGCGCGATCAGCCCTTGCAGCGTGGTGGCGTTCAGGCCCAGGTTCAGAATCGTGTCCATCATGCCGGGCATCGACATCGCCGACCCGGAGCGCACCGACACCAGCAGCGGGTTGTCCGCGCCGCCAAAATTCTTGCCGGTTTTGTCTTCCAAAAACTGCACATGGCCTTTGACCTCTTCCATCAGCGGTTCGGGCAGCAAGTCGCGGTCTTGGAATTCCAAACAGGCTTCAGTGGTGATGACAAAACCCGGCGGCACATTCAAGCCAAATTGGGTCATTTCGCATAAGTTGGCGCCTTTGCCGCCTAATAGGTGTTTGTTTTTGCCGTCGCCTTCAAGGAATGAAAAAACGTATTTCTTACTCATGGTGATGCCTCTTTGCGTTGTTGTGGATTGGGTCGTCGGATAACTCAACAGGCCTGCCTATGCGGCCCTACTGGGCAGGCTGCACTTTTAACATCTGCTTGCCGCCTTTTTGAAACTCATAGCCAACCGTGACAAGCTGTGGGTGAAAACCGGCTTGGATGAGTGTGTCCATGACCGGGGATAAGTGCGGCGAAACCGCCCCGGCAAGGTTCAATAATGGGAAAATTCTGGCCTCCTTGGCCACCCGCAGCATTTCCATAATGGCTTGGACGTGGAAGTCCAACGTGAAATGGCCGCTGTAGGAAAACAGCACATGCGAACACAGGCTTAACTCGAATTGGCCGTCGGCAAATGGCAGCGACGGCAGTTGCGCCGCGACATAACGCCCCGTCGGTTGGCTTGCGGCATAATCAGCCAGAAAAATAGCCATGGCGGCTTGGCGAACAGCCCCTAATGCTTCGACCGAGGGTATCGCCGTCCACACAAACGCCTCGGCGTTTTGGCGCACTTGGCTTAACACTTGCTGGCGGGTTTGGTCTATGCGCCGGGCTATTTGCGCGGCGTTGAATTGATAGAGGGGGTCAGTGGCGACGGCATATCCGCCGCGCCGGTTGAAGATGGCGTTAAACCCCGCCGGGCCGTCGCCACAGCCGATGATGGGCTTGCCTAAATCAGTTTCGGTCAGGGCGAACATGGCGGCATATTCTTCAAAAGAACGCCCCCAAGGCACCACATTATCGAGTGAAAATCCCATTGCTTTCGAGTAAATCCATTCGGGTCAGAATATCCGCTTAAGTTGCGCAGGCTCAGCGGCGGTGTTTGCGCAATTTGGCGATGTCGGCATGCTCTAGCACCTGCAATTGCGCCAGCGCCTTGAGCAATTCCAGCCTAGCTTGATCGCGGTCATGGTCGAGAGGGCTGGTTTTCAGTGTGCGTTCGGCCCGCGCCTTGGCGGCGAGGGCCGCCTCGCGGTCGATCTGCTCGGAGCGCAGCATGCGGTCGGCCAGCACCGTCACCGTGGAGCTTTTAACTTCCAAATAGCCGCCAGAGACGTAATAGATCAGGCGCTCGCCCGGCTCGGTCTGCAAGCGGATCTCGCCCGGCACCAGCTTGCTGAGGAACGGCGTGTGGCGCGGCAGGATGCACACCTCGCCGAGCGCGGCGGGGGCGACCAAGCTCAAACACGGCCCGGCGTAAATCTGCTGTGACACGTCGGCGATGTCCACCTGCATAGTGCGGTGGCCCGGCGTGTTCATAGGGCGCTCCCGGTGGCCTCAGGGATATGCCCCAGCCCGCGCAGCGCGGCCAAAACCACGTCGCGGGCGGCATTGACCGGAATCAGGTCGGTGTTGATGACCAGGTCGAACAAGTCGGCATGCTCCAGCGAGCAGCGCTCGACGAGTTCGCCGTACATATCCATCACAGATTTGTTGCGCTTATGGTTGGTTTCGGCAACCCTTAATTCGGCGTCGGCGGGCGTAATATTGAGAGCCAACGCGACACGTTGGGCGCAAACCGATTTGGAGCCCACCACGCGGATGCGGAACACGCGCGGGCCGGTCAGCACCAGATGGGCGCCGCGGCCGATGATGATACAGTCGTTGCGGGCCAACTCGACTAGCGCATCACCCAAATGGCGGCGGTATTCCTGCATCGTCGCGGCGTTGCCGCTGACTAAGCTATACAAAAACGCGCTCAGGCCGCTGCTGGACTGCTCGTCGTGGGCCTGGAAATAATATTTGTCGGTCTTCGCCTTTTTAGCGACCAGATCCAGCACCTCCTGGTCATGGACGGGGATATTCAATGACAGCGACAGCCCGCGGGCAATGTCCTCGCCTACTGCGCCATAGTCGCGGGATAGGGTAATGACTAGGGCATCATGATGCGTGGCTTGTTGCCGACGCAACGCCCGTTCCGCAAAATCCTTGGCGAGTACGGTTTTGATATAAGTCAACGGGTCAATGTTGGGCATGTCATTCGTATCCTCGTGACAAGGGTTTAAAATCGTCGGGGCCGGGGATTTTCGGCTTATGCCCGGCGGCGATGGCGGCCGCCTCGTCCATTCTGCGCTGTTTCCATTCGCGGTGGCGGTTCATCGTGGCGACCACTTCCAAAGGATCGTCGGTGATCGAGATATACTCCACTTCATCGGCATCGACCAAACCCTCGGCCAGCACCGTATTCTTGATCCAGTCCAGCAAACCACCCCAGTATTCCGAGCCAAACAAAATCAGCGGCATCGGATGGGTTTTATGGGTTTGCATCAGCGTCAGCGCCTCAAAAAACTCGTCCAAGGTGCCGAAGCCGCCGGGCAGGCAGACATAGCCTATCGAGTATTTGATGAACATCACCTTGCGGGCGAAAAAATAGCGGAAATCCAGGCGCAGGTTTTGGTAGCGGTTGGGCCTTTGCTCGTGCGGCAAATCGATATTCAAACCCACCGACATCGCCTCCTTCAGCCACGCGCCCTTATTCGCCGCTTCCATGATGCCCGGCCCGCCGCCGGTGATGATGGAATACCCTTGGCTGGCAAGGATTTCCGCGATGGACTGTGCCGCTTGGTAATACGGCGAATCGGGTTTGATGCGGGCCGAGCCGAACACCGACACGGCATACTTGACCTCGGCCAATTTGTCGAAACCTTCGATGAACTCGCTGATGATGCGGAACATCCGCCAGGATTCATTGCCTTTCAAATCTTCAATCATGGGGTGTGCCGGGACTGTTTGGGGCGGGCTTGCATAAACATAGTCCGGCAATTATCGCAGCTTGTCCACAAAAGTCATACGGGAAGCCTACGCCTGCCCCTGCAACCGCGCCAACTGAACCGCCAAAGCCCGCAACGCCCGCCCGCGATGGCTCAACTGGTTTTTGTCCGCGGGCGCCAACTCCGCCGAGGCGCAGCCGCGTTCCGGGACAAAAAACAAGGGGTCGTAGCCGAAGCCGTTGCCGCCGCGCAATTCGCGCAGGATGACACCTTCCCAAACGCCCTCGGCAATCAGGGGCGCGGGGTCGTCGGCATGCCGCACATACACCATGGCGCAGCGGAAACGCGCAGCGCGCAGGCCGTCGGCGACGCCGGCCATCGCCGATAACAGCTTGGCGTTGTTGGCCGCGTCGTCAGCGCCCGGCCCGGCGTAGCGGGCGGAAAACACGCCGGGCGCGCCGCCTAGCGCGTCCACCTCCAGCCCGGAATCGTCGGCGATGGCCGGCAGGCCGGAGGCTTGCGCGGCATGGCGGGCCTTAATCAGCGCGTTGTCCACGAACGTCAGGCCGGTCTCCTCGGCTTCTTCGCGGACAAACGCAGCCTGCGGCAGGATTTCCCAGCCCCGCCCGGACAGCAGCGCTTGGATTTCGCGGATTTTTCCGGGGTTGTTGCTGGCGAGGAGGATTTTTGTGGCCATGGCGGGTGTTATTTCCCTGTGGAATGTATGGCCGGATAGTGTAGACGGGTTTGCGCGGCGCTCGGCAAAACAGTCTTTTTCAAGCTTGGTTAATCATGTGCGTGGCGGTTTGCAACAGCGCTTGGCGCAGCAATTCGCGCAGCTCCGCGTCCATCGGCGTCTGGTCTAGCGCCTGATCCATGCACAGCATCCACTGGTCGCGCTCAGAAATGCCGATGGGAAACGGAAAATGGCGAGCGCGCAAACGCGGATGGCCGTATTCCTCCATGAACAAATCCGGCCCGCCCAGCCAACCGGACAGGAACTTGAACAGCTTGTCCGCCGCCCCGCCCAAATCCGCCGCATGCATCTTGCGGATGCCGCGCGCCTCCGGCAACGTGTTCATCAGCCCGTAAAACCGCGCCACCAGCCCACGCAGCGCCTCTTCGCCGCCCAAACGCTGGTACGGCGACAGCACCGGCAAGTCGGTTTCCTCTGGCGCGACGGTCATTTTCGCGCCCCCGCGCTGCCGCGCAGGCTGTTGACCGCCAAGGCGACTTCGCGGCTCCATTGCGCCAGCAGCCGGTTCATCGCCGCGACGGTGTCGCCATAGTCGGCGCCGGTCGGGCTTTCGGCGTAGCGCGACTCGCGGGCCAGCAGTTCCTCGCCCTCGCCGTCGAGCAGGCGCCAGCGCGCGCTCAACACCGCCTCGCCGCCTTCGGTGCGGTCGAAGCGGGTGATCTTCGCCGCCACCTGATACTGGATCTGCGCCGAGCGTTTCCACGGATAGGTGCTGATTTTGTTGCTCGGCAGCAGCACCGCCAGATTCTCCGCCAGCACCTCGGTGGCGTTGTCTTTGACCGGCGCGCCCCAGCGGTCAAACTCGCCCAGGTTCAGCTCGTTCTGCCCGCTGCGCGTGACGATCTGCGGGCGATCCAGATATTCCGGCAATTCCAGCGGCCCCACGCCCAGCGCGATGTCCGCGCCCGCCTCGGCGGGCCTTTCGGCCGGCACGGCGGACAGCACATAAAAATGCGTGGCCGGGCTGCTGCCGCAGCCGGACAGGGCCAGCAGGCCGGCGGCGCACAGGGCGGCAATCTTCAAAGGTTTGCTCATTTTTTCGCTCCGCCCTTGCCGTTCAGCAAGGCTTCCGGGTGACGTTCAAGGTAATCGGTGAGGGTGCGGATCGAGCGGGCCGATGCCGACAACTCCTCCATCGCGTTGCGGACATCGACCACTATCGGCGACCCCGGCTCCAACTGCTCCAGTATTTTCACCGCCGCAGCCAGGCTCTTTTCCAAGCCGGCGGTGAGCTTGACCAGTTCGCGGTCGGCGGTCTGCGACAACTGGTGGACATCCTGCAAGGCCAAATTCAGCGAGCGCATGGAATCCTTCAGATCCTGCGAGTTCACCAGCCGGTTGGCGCCTTGCGAAGTCGCCAGCAGTTCGTCGCCGATCTTGTCCAGCGGCAGGCGCTTCAGCTTCGCCAGAATTTCGGTGACGCTGTTTTGCAGTTCGTCCGTGACCGAAGGCAAGGTCGGCAGTTCGGGGAACGGCCCGTTGTAGCCCACGGTTTTCGGCGCGGCGTCGGCGTAGAAATCCAAGTCCACATACAACTGGCCGGTCAAGAAGCTGCCGGTCTTCAGGCGTCCGCGCAGACCGCTGGCCACCATTTTTTCCATGATCGGCCGCCGCCCCGCCGCCCGCACCGCCGCCATGGATTGCAAATACGCCTGCAAATCCGCGTCGGGCATGATGCGGTCCGGCTCGATCTCGATGTACACCGGAATGCGGATTTTCTGCGTGTCCTTATGGAACTCAAACCACACGTCGGTCACTTTGCCGATGCGGATGCCGCGCAACTCGACCGGCGCGCCGCGCGCCAAACCGCGCACCGAGTCGTCGAAGTACATCACAAAATGCTCTTTGAGCTTGTGGTCGCCCTCGGCGATGCTGGCAAAGTCCTTGTACAGCATAAAGTGCGCGCCGGCTTCGCTAGGCGCGGATTTGCCTTCGTTCAGGTTCGGCGTCTCAAAGGTGATGCCGCCGCCCAGCAGGCTCAGCAAAGACCCCATCTTCACCTTGATGCCATCGGCGCCCATCGATGCGTCGATGCCGCTGGTCTGCCAAAACTTGGTGTTGTCATGCACCAACTGGTCAAACGGCGCATCGAGGAACACATCCGCCAACACGCCCTGCTTGTCGTCGGTCAAATTGACCTCGGCGACGCGCCCAGCCTTGATGTCGCGGAAATACACCGGCGTCCCTTCCGACAGCGAGCCGGCGCTCTCCGCCAACAACATGAAATGCCGCCCCGGCGTGTCGGCGCTGATTTTCGGCGCGCGCTCCAAGCCGACAAATTGGCGGCCGAGCTTTTTGCTGGCGCCGAACTCCACCGCGATATAGCGGCCGGCGACCAGCGTGTCCAAGCCGGATATGCCGCCCAAACCCAATTGCGGCTTGACCACCCAAAACCTGGTGTCCTCGCCCAAATGGCTGGCGATGGTTTTGTCCAGCTTGGCGGTGACGAAAACCTTGCTCAAATCCTCGCTGAGGTGGACAGTCTCGACCAGCCCGACCTCCACATCCTTGAACTTGACCTTGGTCTTGCCCTCCTCCAAGCCGCCGGCGTCCTCGAAGGTGATCGTCACCGTCGGCCCTTGCTCGCTGAACGTCTTGTACGCCAGCCATGCGCCGATCAACAGCGCCACCAGAGGAATCAGCCACACCAGCGAAAACCCGCCGGGCTGCTCCACCTGCAATTCCGCCATGTCGGGCGGGTGATTTTCGCCGTTAGGCGGTCGGGCGGCTTCACTCATTACGATGCACCTTCAATAGGGTTTAGTCTGTGGATTCAGGGGGACGGGACGGCGGCGGGCTGTCGATGGCGTCCCACAGCAAGCGCGGGTCGAAGCTCATCGCCGCAAACATGGTGACCACCACCACCCCGCCGAACGCCACCGCGCCGGCGCCGGCCTCGATGGTCGCCAACGCGCCCAGCTTGACCAGCGCCACCAAAATGGCAATCACAAAAATATCGATCATCGACCAGCGCCCGACCGATTCGGTGATGCGGTACAAAACCGTCCGCTGCCGAGGCCGCCAGCGCGACTTGAACTGCACCGACAACAGCAAAAACGTCAGCGCCAGCAGCTTCAAGACCGGCACCGTGACGCTGGCGAAAAACACCAGCAGGGCCAACGGCCACATGCCGCCCAAGGCCAACTCCTTGACGCCGCTTAAAATCGTGTCCGGCTCGCCGCGCCCGGTCATCGTCACCGTCATCACCGGCAACACATTGGCCGGAATGTACAAAATATAAGCCGTCAGCGTCAGCGCCCAAGTCCGCGCCAGACTGTCGGCCTTGCGCGCATGCAAGGCCGCGCCGCAGCGCGGGCAAGCGGCATGGCGCGAGACCGGACGGCTCAGTAGATGGCAGGTGTGGCACAGCAAATAGCCGCTGCGCAAGGCCGTGGGGGCGCGGGGCTTCATCGGGATTTCCCCAGGCGCTGCCAAACCGCATGCTCGTCCAGCGAAGCGTCGGTCGCCGCCATGCACACGATCAAAGCCGCGAACGCATACAGCGCCACCCCCAGGTCCAGCGTGGCGAGATCAGCCAGCTTCACCATCGCCACCAAAATGCCCAACATGTACACCTCGGTCATCGCCCACGGATGCAGCAGCGAAAACAGCCTAAACACCGGCACGGCATAAGGCAGGCGGGCATTCCACCGCAGCGGCCACAGCACATAAAACAAGCACAGGATTTTCGCCAGCGGCGCCAGAATGCTGACCACGAACACCAGCGCCGCGATTTCCCAATACCCCTGCGCATACAGCTCCTGCACCCCGGAAAAAATCGCCCCGGACTGCATGCGCCCGCCAACCTTCATCGTCATCATCGTATTGACGTTCGCCAGCGCAAACAACACCAGACTCGCCAGCGCCAAAGCCAGCGTATGGCTGAAGCCGGTGTCCTTGCTCTCAAACAACAACGCGCCGCAGCGCGGGCAGCGGGCCTTCTCGCCCGCCTTCAGGCGCGGCGGGCGCAGCAGCAAATCGCAATCGTGGCAGGCGGCGAGATCCGGCCGGGCGATGGCATGGGGCGTGTGGGAATGTCGCATGGGCATCAATTGTGCGAACGTGATTGTTTGGGGCAAGGCGACGGCAGGCGGGCTTTAAGGCCAGAAAAATTGCGCGGAAGCGGCCACGAGCCGGGAGACGCAAAAAAACTGGCTCCAATTAGAGCATAAAAAAAGCAAATTCGGAAAGTGCCGCCCTTCCCTGCCTGCGCGACCGCCACCGCCTAGCGGCCCTCTTGGCCGACCGTGCGCATGCAAGCCTGATAGCGCTTGTCCACCGCATGGGCAAAGTCGGCCGTCGTCATCCTCCGCCGTATTTTGGGGCTATGCAGGGTAATGTCAGGCACTATCGCATAGGCCGGCTCGCCGTTGCGCTTTTGGTAGAGTTGGCGCAGGACTTTGTACGTCCTAGTCTCCTTGAACGCATTTTCTTTTTCATGCGACAAATCATCGCGGATGGCGGCAGCGCTCCAGCCCAAAGACAAACGCATCGACACGGCCTGAATCGCCTGTTCCGTGCTGCTTTCCGCCGGTTGCGCACGGCCTTCCGCATCATACAGCAACAAATCGCCGTCGGTTTGCAATTTTGCGCCCGCCAGCGTGGCGATGACTTTCTGCAATGCCGCATTGCGGCTGGAATATCGCCCGGCATTATAATCCGCAAAGCGGAACAGTTTCCGCCCATAGCCGGTATCATACCCCAGCAACTGCGACACACCATAAAAAATGCCGCCTTTGCGGGTATACAATTGGTCACGAATCCGATAAATATCCTCAATCGTCAGCGTCTTATGCTGGCGCTTTTCTTCATAGGCCACCGCAAACCGCACCGACACCTGCATCGCACCTATCGTCTTTATTTTGTTCTTTTCCTCAATGGCGTTTTTGATGAAGTCGATGCTGGTGACCAGCTTCGACAATTCAGGGTTGCCAATGATATTGTTGATGAGCTTGCGGTAAGTCATATCCAAATCTTTTTCAGTTTTGGCGGCGCGGATTTGATCCATGAAACTATTTTTTGGCGCAGGGTTGTCTTCCAAATAAGCCTGCAACACCCCGCCCACGCCGGGAATGCCGGTGCCGTCCAACAGCGCACTGATTTCGGCGGCGGCTTTTTTGCCAAGCCCCGGCACCGCCGGGTTTTCCCGAAAGCTCGATTCCTGGCCGATGACCGCCACCACCGCGCAGGCATTCTCGGCAGTGGGCGCAACACGATGGCCTGCCAACGACGCGACAATATCCTCGGCCCACTGCGCAGCCTTGGCCACCCCCGGCTGGGCATTGCGCACCATGGCAGTCACCGTGCTAGTGAAACTACCTTGCGGCTTGCAACCTGTAGAATCAGGACACTCAGCGGCAGCGCAGAACACCGGCAATGCCAGTGCCATCCATACTATTTTTGACATGGCTTTAAGTATTTCTCAACACGGATGGAATATTCAAACAACCCTGCGGCAGCAGCATAGGGCCTTTTTAAAAAGCATCGCAACATCCGCCCGAAAAAGCAACAGCGCCAAGCCAGAGGGACGCTGCCGCAAAGCCGACAATCGTCTAGCGCGCCCTGCGACAATTGTC
>JBJSYU010000191.1:0-3157 GCA_046089945.1 Candidatus Methylumidiphilus sp. | reverse complement strand
GGAAACCAGCTACCGGATGCAAGCCCTGCGCGACAACCCTGCCTGCGCCGAAGCGCAGTTCCAAGCCATCGCCGACGACCGCGACCCCGGCCTGCATGCGCTGTTGAACTTCGACACCCGCGAGGACATCGCCGCGCCGTTCATCCACGGCACCCGCCCCCGCGTCGCCATCCTGCGCGAGCAGGGCGTCAACGGCCATGTCGAAATGGCGGCGGCGTTCGACCGCGCCGGCTTTGCCAGCGTCGATGTGCATATGAGCGACATTATCGAAGGCCGCGTCAGTCTGGCGGATTTCAAAGGCTTGGCAGCATGCGGCGGGTTTTCCTACGGCGACGTGCTGGGCGCGGGCGGTGGCTGGGCCAAGTCGATCCTGTTCAACCCCAGGGCGCGCGACGAATTTGCCGCGTTTTTCCGCCGCCCCGACAGCTTCGGGCTGGGCGTCTGCAACGGCTGCCAGATGATGGCGCATCTGCGCGAACTGATCCCCGGCGTCGGCCATTGGCCGCAATTCCGCCGCAACCTGTCCGAGCAATTCGAGGCGCGGGTGGCGATGGTCGAGATCCTGCCCTCGCCCTCGGTGTTCTTCACCGGCATGGCCGGTTCCAGAATGCCGGTCGTCGTCGCCCACGGCGAAGGCCGCGCCGCGTTTGACGCCGACCCGGCGCTGGCCTTAGAGCAAGGCTTGGCGGCGGTGCGCTACGTGGATCACTACGGCCGACCCACCGAGGCGTTCCCGTTCAACCCCAACGGCTCGCCGCTGGGCATCACCGGCCTGACCAACGCCGACGGCCGCTTCACCATCCTGATGCCGCACCCGGAGCGCTGCTTCCGCGCCGTGCAAAATTCTTGGCATCCGGGCGATTGGGGCGAGCATGGGCCGTGGCTGCGGATGTTCCGCAACGCCCGCGTGTGGGTGGGCTGATGGCGATGGCGTTTAGCAGGAGGGCGAGCGTGTGGCGGGTTCGTTGATTACGGCGGTGCTGTCGTTTTTGTGCGTGTTCGGCGGCGCGGTGCTGGGCAATTTCCTGCGCCACATCCTGCCCGAACACCATCTCAGCACCGAATCCAAGGAAGTCGTCATCGTCAGCACCGGCCTGATTGCCACATTGACGGCGATGGTGCTGGGCCTGCTGGTGGCCTCGGCCAACGACTCGTTCAACGAATTCAACCAAAGCCTGACGCGGACGGGCGCCAACGCCATCGCCCTGGATCGGCTGCTGGCGCAATTCGGCCCGGAAACCCAGGACGCCCGCCAACTGCTGCGGCAGTTTTTGCTCAACTCGGCGGTGCGCATGTGGCCGGAAGACCGCGCCAAACTGGAAAAGCTGGCGACGCCGCAAGAACTCGCCGCGCTGCCCGCCGACCTCCAAACCGCGTCTTTCGCGCTGGAAGGCTTGACGCCGCTGGAGGCGGTGGCGCCGCTGGTGGCCATGCAAGGGCGCTTGCTCAAACTCGCACCGCGCGACTTCGGCCAGCGCTGGCTGCAAAACAGAAGCCTGAAAATCAGCGCCCGCATGCGCGAAGACCGCTGGCGGCTGGTGGAAGAATCGCAAAACTCGATTCCCGCGCCGCTGCTGGTGGTGCTGGTGGTCTGGCTGACCATCCTGTTCATCACCTTCGGCCTGTTCGCCCCGCGCAACGCCACCGTGTCGATAGTGCTGCTGCTGTGCGCCCTGTCCGTGTCCGGGGCGGTTTTTCTGCTGTGTGAAATGGACTCGCCGACCGGCGGCATCATGAAAGTGTCCAGCGCGCCGATGTTGAAGGCGTTGGAACTGCTTTGCAAATAGCGAAACTCTGAATAATTAACGACTCCCTCCCCCTCGCAGGGGGGAGGGTTGGGGAGAGGAAACTTCATTTAGAGCGCGGCTGTGGTCTAGAACGAGTCCCTCCCCTTGGGCAGGAGAGGGATTGTAGGCGCGGCTTTAGGCCGAAAACGAAGACCCGCAGCCGCAGGTGGTGGTGGCGTTGGGGTTGCGGATGACGAACTGGGCGCCGCTGGCGTCCTCGCGGTAGTCGATCTCCGCGCCGTCCAGATATTGGAAGCTCATCGGGTCGATCAGCACCTTCACGCCATTCTTCTCGATCTGCGTGTCGTCGTCGTTGGCGCTCTCGTCAAACGTGAAGCCGTATTGGAAGCCGGAACAGCCGCCGCCTTGGACGTAGACGCGCAACATCAGCGCCTCGTTGCCCTCTTCGGCGATCAGCTCGCTGACCTTGCTGGCGGCGTTGTCGGTGAAATGGATGGGGTCTGCTGTCGTGCTCATGATGGTTTCCGATAGAATGAAATGGCAGGGATTATCTATATCCTGAGTGTTACGGTCAAGAATAGCACACAACCCGCTGCCGGAGAAAAACGCATGCGCCACCTCAAAATCCTGCTGCTGCTGGCGCTGGCCGCGCCGCCGCCCGCCGCCTGGGCGTTTTACTGCGGCAACCGGCTGGTCAAAGAAGGCGACTTCAAGGCGCAAGTGCTGCAAAAATGCGGCGAGCCGGATTTCCACGAAACCCGCGTGGAATACCGTAGCACCGTCCTGCGCGGGTCCGGCCTCAACCAGCCCGGCCTCGACCTGATCCGCCAAGAACCCGTCACCATCGACGAATGGACTTACGACTTCGGCCCCCGCCGCTTCATGCAAGCCCTGTACTTTGAAAATGGCCGCTTGCTGTTCATCAAAGATTTAGGCTACGGCACGGTGAATGGGGTGCCGCCTTAATTTGCATGGGCGGGAGGTGGGTTTAATTGGGTTGTCAAGTCTCTGCAAAAGAGGTGGGTTTAATTGATTTATGGCATTCCTCACGGGCATCCGCAGGCCGCGCCACTCGTGGCCTGGAACAGCCTCAGGAGTATTTCGCAAACCAATTAAACCGACCTCCCCCAAGCGGAGCTTGGGAGCGAGCGAAAAATTGCGCACTCGGTTCGGTATTATTACCTTGCGGCTCACTAGGTAAGTCATTAAATTGTCAACCGTGGCTGGCGATGCTGCCAGCCAACTTCACTGCTATTAAGTTAAGCCGTTCATGCTGAACCTGTCCAACCATGAACGGCATAAATTCCAACGGGTTGGATCTTTCCGCTCACACTTCGACAGGCCTGGTTGACTGACAAAACTCCCCGCCGCCTTCTAAGTTGTTGAAGGCGCTGCAAAAAGGAAGACAT
>JBJSYU010000190.1:0-5425 GCA_046089945.1 Candidatus Methylumidiphilus sp. | reverse complement strand
GCATCGCCGCCACCGCCAGCGACATTCCCTATGGCACGCCCATGATGGGGCTGGCCGTAGGGCGCGCCGCGGCAGCCAAGCCGGAAGATGTCATTGCCATGGGGGGACATGAAGATGGGGTGCTGGCCTTTGGCCCGACGCCTCGCCAAGCGGCGCTCTGCTTGTTGGTGCTTTTGGCTAAAGCCTTGGAGCTTGAAGGCCCGCCCCTGCCTTAAAGCTCAGGCGGGGGCAACATCCGCATGGTGGATCGCCAGCCAAATGGTTTCCCCGCCGGCCTGCGTCCACTCGACCCGGTGCCGCAGATGGGCGGGAAGATACACGCAATCGCCTGGGCGCAACAGGCAGACGTCCGCATCGCCTTCGACGCTCAAACCGGCAGACCCCTTGAGCAACAGCACCCACTCGTGGCGATCTTGGTCGTACCAAGAACCGGCGGGGGTGGACTGGCCCCAAGACACGATGCGTTCGACCCGCAAGCCCGCCGTCTCCAGCAACACATCGAAATGCTCAAGGCTCTGGCCAGCGGGCAAATCCGCAAACAGGTTTAGCTTTTCCATGAAACCATGAATAAACCGCACGAAACCTTTCGCAAGCCACCTTCAAACACGGAAAGGACGCTTGCGAAAGGCTCCGTGCCTTGGTGCTTTGAGCTTCTGCGGTAGCGGTTGCGGTCTTTAAACGCCACGCAGCGGTTGACTTTGTGGGCATGCTGGGCGACCGGATTGCGCCGATCTAGCCCCTTGGGCGGCTTAGATTTTTTGCTCATCGGAAAACCTTTTGTTACCTAGATTATTGGCATGGCCGACGACCGCGCCGGAGACGGCACATATGCACGGGCAAACAATTGCCGCGCCAAGCGGAACTCGTTTGGCGCGGCAAAACACTGGCGCTCAGCGGCGCACTTTAACTATACTGCAAACTCTTCCAGCTGATGGCCTTGCTCAACCAGTTCACGCAGCCATTTCGGCCGCATGCCGCGGCCAGTCCACTGGTTGCTGGGATTGGCAGGGTTCTGGTATTTCACCGGAACCTTGCCGCCCTTTTGCGAAGACGGCTTCGGGGAGTCGGCGATTTCGACAGTCAAGCCACAGGATGCGGCGATCTCGCGAATCTTGGCCATACCCTCTTTGCGCTTGCTGTCTTGTTTTTCGCGCAGGGCTTTCTGCGCATTGCCGATCATCGCGGCCAGCTCCAGTTCGGATAGTTCATGCAATTGGGTAGTCATAGCAAACCTCTTTAAAGTCAACAGTTACGGGATCAGTTAGTCGTCTCAACCAGACGGAAAAGATTATAGTATATTCTTTGCGCAATATAAACACTAATATCGAAAATATTTCACCAGACCCAAGGCCACATGAACAGGACAAACCCAAGCTCCCTGCTTTCCCCCACCATAGCCGCCGACGCCACCGCCTGGCAGGAATTGCATGGCTGCGGCGATTCCTTGGCCTTGGCCGAGGCGGTGAAACGCGACCACAGGCTGTATCTGGTCGCCACGCCCGACATGCAAACCCTGCTACGGCTGGAGCATGAGCTGCGCTTCTTCCTGGGCGGAGAATTCCCGGTGCTGCAATTCCCCGATTGGGAAACCCTGCCCTACGACGTGTTTTCGCCGCTGCCGGAAATCATCTCGCAACGCATCAAAACCCTGGCTGAAATGCCCGCCGTGCGGCGCGGCGTGCTGGTGGCGACGGCTGCGACGCTGATGCAAAAACTGGCGCCGCGCACTCACATCCTAGCCAACAGCGTAGCGCTGAAATTGGGCGGCATACTGCGCATGGACGACACCCGCAAACGCCTGGAAAGCGTCGGCTACCAATGTGTCCCGCAAGTCATGCGGCATGGCGAATACGCCATCCGCGGCGCCATTCTCGACCTCTTTCCGATGGGCGGCGCCAGCCCATACCGCATTGAATTGTTTGACGAAGAGATCGAATCCATCCGCACATTCGACCCCGAAACCCAACGCTCCAAGTCCAAGGTTGAAGCCATCAACCTGTTCCCGGCGCGCGAATTCCCGTTTGATGAAGAATCGATCAAACAGTTCCGCCGCCGCTATCGCTTGCAATTTCCAGAATTTCCAGCTAACACGCCGCTCTATCAAGATATCAGCAAAGGCATGGCGCCCGGCGGCGTCGAATATTACCTGCCCCTGTTCGTAGACCACACCGAAACCCTGTTCGATTATCTGCCGCAAGACGCGGCCTTGGTGTTGCGCGGCGACGTGGCCGCGGCCGCGGCGGATTTTTTCGCAGAAGCGCAAAACCGGTATGAATTGCGCAAAGGCAATATCGACCGCCCGGCCCTGCCGCTGGACAGCCTGTATTTGAGCGCGGACGAATTCGCCGAACGCATCGGCCGTTACCCGAACGTCCACATCGCCGACGAAAACAGCGGCGCGGCGTCGATACCCGCGCGGCGCTTCGCCTGCCGCCCGCTGCCAAACCTCGCCTTGGACGCGAAAGCCAAACACCCGGCCCAAGCCTTGCAGGATTTCTTGGGCGATTTCACCGGCAAATGCCTGTTCGTCGCGGAAACCGCCGGCCACCGCGAAGCCTTATTGGAAACCCTGGGCAAACACCGCATCCGTCCCCGCGTCATCGAGACTTGGCAGGATTTCATCAAAGCCGACCGTGAACTCTGCCTATTGGTGGCACCGTTGGATCATGGCTTGTGGCTGACCGACCCGCCGCTGGCGATCATCACCGAAACCCAGCTATCCGGCGAAAAAGTGCAGCAGCGCCGCCGCCGCAAGGCAGTGGAGCGCGACCTCGGCATGCTGATGCGCAACCTGGAAGAATTGGAAATCGGCTCGGCGGTCGTCCACCAGGAACACGGTGTCGGCCGCTTCTTAGGTCTGCAACGGCTGACCGTCGGCGGCATCGACGCCGAATTCCTCACCCTTGAATATGCCGGCGGCGACAAGCTCTATGTGCCGGTGTCGTCGCTGCACTTGGTCAGCCGCTACAGCGGCGCCGGCGATGACGGCGCGCCGCTGCACAAGCTCGGCAACGAGCAATGGGGCAAACTCAAGCGCAAAGCCATGGAGCGCGCCCGCGACGTGGCCGCCGAGCTGCTGGAGATATACGCGAAGCGCGAGGCGAAAAAAGGCTATGCCTTCACCACGCAGTCCGAAGACTACGCCAGCTTCGCCGCCGGCTTTCCGTTTGAGGAAACCCCCGACCAGGAAAACGCCATTCTCGACGTGCTCAAGGACATGGCCGGCAAGCGCCCGATGGATCGCGTGGTCTGCGGCGATGTCGGCTTCGGCAAGACCGAGGTGGCGATGCGCGCCGCCTTCATCAGCGCCCACAACGGCAAGCAGACGGCGGTGCTGGTGCCGACCACCCTGCTCGCCCAGCAGCATTTCCAGAATTTCCGCGACCGCTTCGCCGACTGGCCGATCCGCATTGAGGTCATGTCGCGCTTCGTCGGCAAAAAGCAGCAGGAACAGTTCGCCCTGGCCGCCGAAGAGGGCAAGATCGACATTTTGATCGGCACCCACAAACTGCTGCAAAAGGACATCCGCTTCAAAAGCCTGGGGCTGGTCATCATCGACGAGGAACACCGCTTCGGCGTCGCGCAGAAGGAACACTTTAAAAAGCTGCGCAGCGAACTGGATTTTTTGGCGCTGACCGCCACGCCGATTCCGCGCACCTTAAACATGGCCTTGGGCGGCTTGCGCGACATTTCCATCATCGCCACGCCGCCGCCGAACCGCCATCCGATACAGACGTTTGTCAGCGAATGGTCGGACGCCTTGGCGCAGGAGGCCATCCTGCGCGAAATCAAGCGCGGCGGGCAGGTGTATTTCCTGCACAACAAGATCGAAACCATGGAGAAAATGCAGCGCGAACTGGAGCGCCTGGTGCCGCAGGCGCGCATCCAACACGCCCACGGCCAGATGCCGGAAAATGAATTGGAGCGCATCATGAAGGACTTTTACCATCAGCGCTTCAATGTGCTGCTGGCCTCGACCATCATCGAAAGCGGCATCGACGTGCCGAGCGCCAATACGATTTTGATCAACCGCGCCGACCAGCTTGGGCTGGCGCAGTTGCACCAGTTGCGCGGGCGCGTCGGCCGCTCGCACCACCGCGCCTACGCTTATTTGCTGACGCCGCCGAAGTCGCTGATTTCCAGCGACGCCGCCAAGCGCCTGGAAGCCATCGAAGCCTCCGGCGAATTGGGCGCGGGTTTCTTGATTTCCTCGCACGACATGGAAATACGCGGCGCCGGCGAATTGCTCGGCGACGAGCAAAGCGGCGAGATCCACGAAATCGGCTTCAGCCTGTACTCGGAATTGTTGGAGCGGGCGGTGAATGCGCTGAAATCCGGCCAGCAGCCGGAACTCGACGCGCCGCTGGACACCGGCCCGGAAATCGACCTGCAAAGCCCGGCGCTGATACCCGACGACTATCTGTTTGATGTGCATGCCCGCCTTGTCCTTTATAAGCGCATCGCCAGCGCCAAGGACGAAGACGCCATCCACCGGCTGCAAGTGGAAATGATCGACCGCTTCGGCCTGCTGCCGCCGCCGACCAAAACCCTGTTCGCCATCACCCAACTGAAACTGCTGGCCGAGCCTTTAGGCATACGCAAAATCGAAGCCGGGCCGAACGGTGGCCGCATCCTGTTTAAGCCTAAGCCCGACATCGACCCGGTGCAAATCCTGCTGCTGATTCAACAACAGCCGAAAACCTACAAGCTCGACGGCCCCGACAAACTGCGCTTCATCCAAGCCTTCCCCGACGCGGAAAGTAAGGTTGCATTTGTGGCCGGTTTGCTGGAGAAACTGCAAGGCGGGCAGAGAAGCTAGACGGCTTTGCCCGCTGCCGGCGGTGGACATCGGTTTACAAAGCACCGGGGATTAGGTTACAAACCCACCCATGCCAGCCAGGACAACATCTGCCTTGGCAGAACCCCAAGCAACGACCGAACACCTTATATATAGAGAATCCGCCATGCCCGATCCAACCCACAGCCAATTTGCACCCTCATTCGTGGCGGTCGCATTGGCGCTGACGCTATCCAGCGCCAAAGCCGCTGAGCCGCCCGCCATTCCCGCCGCGCCCAGCCCTTGGGGCTTCAACCTGTCGCTGTACACCTGGCTGCCCGGCGTGAACGGCAAATTTTCCGCCGGGCGGCTGGATACTTCGGTGGATGTCAATTTCATCGACATCGCCGGCAAGCTGCGCAATTTTCCGATGGCATTCATGGGGCGGTTCGAGGCGCACTATGAGCGCTTCGCGTTTTATCTGGACGGCAATTACATGGAGATGGATTTCCGCCCACGCCTGGATGGCGGCATCAGCCAAGGCGTCAGCACACAACTGAGCATCATGGATTACGGTGCGATGTACCGGGTATTCGGCCCAGCGCCCGGCGAGCGCATAGGCCGCTGGGAGGAGAAATCGCGCTCGAA
>JBJSYU010000189.1:0-7056 GCA_046089945.1 Candidatus Methylumidiphilus sp. | reverse complement strand
AAGCCGGGCACCAGTCGCTTGTAGCTGTTGGTGGAGGCGTTGCAGAAGGCGTTCAGCGCGCGGGCGTGTTTGATGATGCCGCCGATGTAGTACAGCGCGGTTTCGGACAGGCCACCGTAGAGGTCGCCGGTGAACAGGTTTTTGCCGTCTTTCGCCAAGGACTGGTGGACGTGCATGCCGGAGCCGTTGTCGCCGACCAAAGGCTTGGGCATGAAGGTGGCGGTTTTGCCGAAGGCGTGGGCGACGTTCTGGATGACGTATTTCAGCACCAGCACTTCGTCGGCCTTCTTCACCAGGGTGTTGAACTGGACGCCGATTTCGTTCTGGCCGGCGGTGGCGACTTCATGGTGGTGGACTTCGACGGTTTGCCCGAAGTCTTCCAGCGTGTTGCACATGGCCGAGCGCAGATCCTGCATGGAATCGACCGGCGGGACGGGGAAGTAGCCGCCTTTGATGCCGGGGCGGTGGCCGATGTTGCCGTCGGGGTAGACTTTTTCGGAGTTCCAGCCGGCTTCCTCGGAGTCGATCTTGAAGAACGAGCCCTGCATGGAGGCGCCCCAGCGCACGTCGTCGAACACGAAGAATTCGTTCTCCGGGCCGAAGAAGGCGGTGTCGGCGATGCCGGTGGACTTCAGGTAAGCCTCGGCGCGCTTGGCGATGGAACGCGGGTCGCGCTCGTAGCCTTGCATGGTGGACGGCTCGATGATGTCGCAGCGCAGCACCAAGGTGACGTCGTCGAAGAACGGGTCGATCACGGCGGTGTCGGCGTCGGGCATCAGGATCATGTCGGATTCGTTGATGCCTTTCCAGCCGGCGATGGACGAGCCGTCGAACATTTTGCCGTCTTCAAACAGGTCTTCGTCCACGGTGCTGGCCGGCACGGTGACATGCTGCTCTTTGCCGCGGGTGTCGGCGAAGCGGAAGTCCACATAGCGGACTTCTTTATCCTTAATGATCTGAAGTACATCTTTAGGCGTCGTCATGCGTTTCTCCTCGTGTGTTGTCTGTTGGGATGAAAAAGGTTTAGCTTGCTGTCGATACAGGAATCATACCAGCCGCCGGTTTTGCGGCAATGGCGTGGCCTCCCGTGGTTTTTCCGGCTGCGACTTCGGCGCGTTTGCTTTTGTCGCCCGTCCTTGGCACTTGTTGCACCAGATCAAGGCGCATCCAGAAATCATGGTTTCTTCCGCATGGTGAGGGCTGAAGGTTCTTATTGCCCCTCTCCCTAAGCCTCTCCCGACGGGGCGAGGGGATTTAATTCTCGGCCAATTCCGGTGCAGTCACAAAAACCCACGGATTCCCGACACGCCTTGACCGCCTGACTGGCGCACCTGCGGCACATCGGTGAGGCTCATGCCGCCTAGCGCGTACACCGGCAGCGTGGCGGCTTCCACCCAGGCGCCGAAACAATCCCAGCCCAGCGGGGCGGCGTCGGGATGGCTGGGCGTGGGCAGCACGGGCGACAGCACGGCGAAATCGACGCCGATTTGTTCGGCATGGCGCAGGTCTTCCAGGCTATGGCAGGACGCCGCCACCCAGAAACCTGCGGGCAACGGCCGTTGCCGCAGCGCCAGCAGCCGGCGGCCGGTCAAATGCACGCCCGCCGCGCCAGTCGCCAATGCCAGTTCCGGCGCGGCGTTCAACAGCAACCGCAGACCGCTGGCCCGGCACAGATCGGCGGCGCGTTGCGCCAGGATTGGACAGGTCTGCCCGTCCGCCGACTTCACCCGCCATTGTGCCAGCGTGTGGCCGTTTTGGCACAGGCGTTCAAGGTGCTGCAACAGGTGTTCGCCGTGTTCCGGCGCACCATCGACGATGGGGTAGCACGTGGGGAGCCGCGCCGCCGCGACGATGGGCCGGTTGGCGGCGGGAAAGCCAAATTGCGGCAGCGCGTCCGGGGCCACCCAGCGGATCGGCTGGCCTTCCAGCCCGCTTACCTGTCCGCTGAACGTCTCCACCTGCCACACGTCCAGCAGCACGACGCGATCCGGGTAGGCATGGCTGAGCTTTATCAGCGGGCTGGCCTGTTCGACCGCGATGCCCAGTTCTTCGCGCAATTCGCGCCGCAGGGCGCTGTCCGCCGTCTCGCCCGGCTCGACCTTGCCACCGGGAAACTCCCACAACCCGCCTTGGTGCTTGCGCACAGGCCGCTGCGCAATCAGCACTTCGCCCGACCGATTGCGGACTACGCCGACGGCGACATGCAAGGCGCTGGCTGGATTGTGCGGTTTCAAGTGGTTGGGTGGATGCTGGGGCGGTGCGGATGTTGGAGGGGGCCGCAAAAAAATTAACGCATTTTACACAAAACTGTGGCGGGGCTGGGTGACTTTTTGCGGGGCGGCGCAGTTGACTACAGGTGTGCCGCCCAAGCCATTCGGCATAGCCCCGCAATCATAGGCGGCAAAGCATCTGGCTTGAGATACTTTCAACTGTACTGCGGACGCAGCCATGAATCCCGCGCAGGTTGTTGTTTCATAAATGACAATTTGTCCGCACATTCTTGCAGAAATCATCAAAAGCATTTGGCTATGCATAAAAACAAGATCAATCAGACTGTTTTTATGCCGGATACACACGAAAGCATGACAAGTCAAGGTAATTGCTCGCATTAAAACAAGGTGAAATTTTGCCAAAGCTTTGGCTAGTCTCAGTCAGCAAATTCTTTGCAGGCGGTTAGATTTTCAACACTATCTTTAAGGTATATGAATATGAAAAAATACGCTTCTGCGCTTACTCTGGCTTTTGCCCTGTCTGGGGCGCAACTGGCCTCCGCCGCGTCGCTGAGCGGAACATTTGCCCAAGACAACGACGTGCAATTCTTCACCTTCACGCTGTCCGGGGGCACCAACGCCGACATTGCCACCGGCTCCTATACCGGTGGCGGTTTCGTGCCTTGGCTTTATCTTTGGGATGCCACAGGCACCTTTGTGCAGTCGGCCGCCACGGCCGGCAGCGCTGACTCGGCTATCAGCCAGTTCTTCACGGCCGGCACTTATTACGGCGCACTGGTCGTTTCGCAAAATTCGTTCGGCCCAGGCCTGGATTTTCCGGGAGCGCCCGATGCCTTTGCCAACGTGTACGACCCGGCCAAGTTTACCCACACGGGCTTTCTAGACACAGACGCTCAATTCCTGCTGTACCAAGTCAACTCCTCCTGCGCCCCTGGCGTGGTCGGCTACTTCGTCTACGACATTGGCGGCTGCGCGAACCGCACTGGCAACTGGCTGCTGAATATCACGGCCGATACGCCCGCGTTTCTCAGCAATGTCAGCCCGTACCCCGCCACCACGGCGGTGCCGGAGCCGGGAACCTTGGCGCTGGCGCTGGCCGGGCTGGCCGGTTTCGCGTCCTCGGCCCGCCGCCGCAACGCCTAGTCTCAACCCTGTTTTGATGGCCCAGACTAAGCGGCGCTAAACCGCGCCGCCTAGATTTCTACAACAAAAAAAGCTTAGGAACCCTAATCATGAAGTTTTCCCTCAAGCCCTTGCAGGCCGCACTCGTGCTTGCCAGCTTCGCGCCGTTGGCCGCGCAAGCCTACACTGCTCCGGTGGCCGCCGACAGCTTCACCGCGTCCAACAACGCAGGCACCAACTATGGCACCACCCCCGGCATGAAGGTCGCGGCGACAGTCAGCGCCACCAACAAGGCGCTGGTGCGCTTCGACCTCTCCGGCCTGCCGGCCGGGACATTGTCCAGCCAAATCGGCAAGGCGACCTTGGTGCTGTTCCCCAGCGCCGTCACCACGCCCGGCACCTTGCAGATCAGCCCGATCACCGGCGCGTGGTCGGAAACCGGCGTCAACTATAGCAACACGCCCGGCGTCGGCACGGCCCTCACCACCAGCCTTGCCGCGCCGCTCGGCAGCTATGTGACGCTGGATGTCACCAACGCTGTGAAAGACTGGATCGACAATCCGGGCGGCAACAACGGGCTGCTGATCGAGCCGGTCACGAATGGCATGAACCTCACCCTCGACAGCAAGGAAAGCACCGGCACCGGCCATGCCGCCTATATCGAAATCGCCTTGGAAGGCAGTGTCGCCAGCGTTGGCGTCACCGCCCCGGTCACCAACAGCGGCACGGCCAGCGCCCCGGTCATCGGCCTGCCGGCCGCCAGCGCCGGCGCCAATGGCTATCTGTCCTCCGCCGACTGGACGACGTTCAACAACAAGGGCAGCGGCGACATCACCGACGTCATCGCCGGCACGGGCTTAAGCGGCGGCGGCACCAGCGGCGCCGCCACGCTGAACTTGGCCAACACCACCGTCACGCCCGGCAACTACACCAGCGCCAACATCACCGTGGACGCCCAGGGCCGCATCACGACGGCCGCCAACGGCAGTGGTGGCGGGGGCGGGGGCGGCGTCTCCAGCGTCGGCGTCGCCACCCCTGTCGTGAACACCGGCACAGCCGCCAACCCAGTGATCGCCATCCCGCAAGCCGGCGCCGCGGCTGACGGCTACTTGTCGGCCAACGACTGGAACACCTTCAACAGCAAGGGCAATGTCTCCAGCGTCGGCGTCACCACCCCGGTCGTGAACACGGGCACAGCCGCCAACCCGGTGATCGGCCTCCAACAGGCCACTACCTCCACTAGCGGCTACCTGTCCGCCAGCGACTGGAACACCTTCAACGGCAAGGGCGATGGCACCATCACCGGCATCACGACGAGCGGGGGCATAAGCGGCGGCGGCACCAGTGGTTCGGTCGCGCTGAGCCTCACCAACACGCCCTCCACCGCACTCTTGCCGAACACCTTGGTGTTGCGCAGTCCCAGCGGCGACTTCTCGGCAGGCACCATCACCGCCAGCTTGAACGGCAACGCCAGCACAGCCACCACGGCCGGCACCGCCAGCACGGCCACTGCCTTGGTCGCCAACGGCAGCAACTGCACGGCGGGGCAATTCCCACTCGGCGTGGACGCCCAAGGCAATGCGGAAAGCTGCACCGCCGCAGGCGACATCACCGGCGTCGCGGCCGGCACCGGCCTGACCGGCGGCGGCACCAGTGGCGATGTCTCGTTGAGCATAGCCGCCAGCGGCGTCGGCACGACGCAACTCGCCAACAGCAGTGTCACCGCTGCCAAAATCAACAGCACGGGCGGCACCTCAGGCCAAGTGCTCAAGGCCGACGGATCGGGCGGTGCCTCTTGGCAGGCCGATAACACCGGCAGCGGCGGCAGCGGCCCCACCGTTTACCAAGGCACCAACAGCACGGCGCTGTCGAATGTCATCATCAACATTGGCACGATTGCCATCAGTGCGACCAACACCGACATGTCGGCGACGTTTGGCCAAGCATTTACCGCCACACCGGTTTGCACCATCAGCCTGCAAAGTGGCAGCAACAGTGCCGCCCTCAAGATGACGGCCGTCAGCACCACCGGGATCAGCGTCCAGACGACCGTCGTGCCCAATGGCAGCGCCCCGGGTGTGCATTACCATTGCATCGGCATCTAGTCGGCATAATGTCGGGTGACGGCACAATGCGCCTAACCCGGCCTGTCTTTACATACGGCACCGCAAACCACGCTATATCCAAGCGCCACAGCATCCGAAGCACCCATCGGCCCGCCACCGAACGGCGGGTGCTTCGTTCCTCTTTCATCGGTGGCAAAACCTTTCTCTAGGAGACATTCATGGATTTTTATCTCGGCCAAATCATTGCGTTCGCCGGCGATTACGCGCCGGAAAACTTTGCCAAATGCGACGGTTCGCTGTTGCCGATCCAGTCTAACCAAGCTCTTTTCGCCGTGATCGGCACCACCTACGGCGGCGATGGCAGAACCAACTTTGCCCTTCCCGACCTGCGCGGCCGGACGCCCATCGGGGCCGGCGCCAGCCCTGGTTTGGCCACCTACCCCCTTGGGTCGAAGGGGGGCCAGGAAAACGTCACCCTGCTCCCGACCCAAATCCCGGCGCACAACCACACCCTGACCGCCCAGGCCAGTGTTGCCATCCCCGGCTCGAAGGCTTCCACCAGCGCGGGCAATCAGTCCTCCCCGGCCAACAACATCCTCGCCGCTCCATCGGATGCCTTAGGAGCCGGCGTCACGCCCTACGCCGCCGCCAGCAACGCCAACACCACGTTGGGCGATGCCGCCACCGCCACCGCCAGCTTCAACGCCGCCCCCACCAGCCCCACCGGCGGCGGCGCGGCCCACAGCAACTTGTCGCCTTACTTGGCGCTGACCTACCTCATCTGCGTCAACGGCCTGTTCCCGCCGCACCAATAAAAAACAGCAAAACCGGGGATACCCCGTCTCGCGGGGCCGTCTGTGTCACAGCGGACGGCCCCGCAGCGTTTTTGTCCCGACACCCGAACACCGCTTATGACCATCCCCGCCAGCAAAATCAGGCTCCGCCCGGAAACCCCGGCGGACGAACCCTTTCTGCGCCATTTGTACGCCAGCACCCGCGCCGAAGAAATGGCCTTGTTCCCTTGGCCGGAGCAACAGAAAATCGCCTTCCTCGCCATGCAGTTCGACTGCCAGCGCCGGGATTACCGAACCCGCCAGCCGGACGCCGAATTCATGGTCGTGGAACGGGCGGGCGAGCCGGCCGGGCGCCGCTATCTGGCACGCCATCCCGACGGCCTGCACCTGATGGACATCAGCCTGCTCCCCGCCCACCGCAACCAAGGCCTCGGCACCCGCCTGCTCAATGATTTGCTGGCAGAGGCAACCCGGCTCAAGCAACCCGTGCGGCTGTATGTGCAAGGCGGCAATCCAGCGCTGAACCTCTACCGGCGGCTCGGCTTCATCCAAGCCGGGACGGTGGACGGCATTTTTTGGCTGATGGAATGGCGGCCATTTCAAGTTAGTTGATCGCTCCCACGCTCCTGCGCTCGTCGTTATACACAAGGTGGTTTGTGAAGCCGCA
Organism: Candidatus Methylumidiphilus sp.; assembly: GCA_046089945.1. Taxonomy (GTDB): domain Bacteria; phylum Pseudomonadota; class Gammaproteobacteria; order Methylococcales; family Methylococcaceae; genus Methylumidiphilus. The sequence goes on along the minus strand of JBJSYU010000189.1, from coordinate 176 downwards.
AAAAAACCGAAGGAGTTCAAGCTATTAGCCGGGGGTTGAGCGCAGCGACACCCCCGGATAGCAGGCCACCTGACGCATGACCCCGGAGGGGTCGCAGCATTCCGGCCCGTCAACCAAGACTGCGACCCCTCCGGGGTCGTGGGTCTTCTCCGCGTTGTCCGGGGGTGTCGCTTGCG
>JBJSYU010000188.1:0-5669 GCA_046089945.1 Candidatus Methylumidiphilus sp. | reverse complement strand
TGGGCGGCATGGGTGGCATGATGGGCCGGGGCGGTATGATGGGCGGCGGCATGATGGGGATGATGAACCACGGCGGCGGGCCGGGCGGCGGCATGGCCGGCATGAACCATGGCGAGGGCGGCACGGCGAAGCCAGAAGGCGGGCATGACATGGGCGGCATGGATCACGGCGCTGGCAATGCCCCAGGCGGCATGATGAACCATAGCGCGGACGCGGCCAAACCGCCCGCCGCCCCGGCGGCGGACGGCGCCGACGAGCATGGCGGCATGGACATGGCCGGGGCTTCAAAACTGCCGCAAGGCGGCGAGTACGCCGTGTTCAAAGTCCATATCATGCGCGAAGAAATCGCCCCGCTGCCTTTGCCCGAACGCCTCGCCAAATTCGAGCGCCACGAGCGCAGCCAAGCGGAAAATCCCAGCACTCCGCGCAGCATCAAAATTTCGATGATGCGCATGCAATGGCTGCTGAATGGCCGCGAATTCGAGATGACCTCGGCGACGCCGGAGGAAACTGTCAAAATGAACACGATGCAAGTGATCGAGTTCGACAACGGCTACAGCCAGTCGATGGGCATGGGCATGATGTCCGGCCTGCCGCACCCCATGCACATCCACGGCCAGCAATTCCAAATCATCGAGCGGGTTATCCGTGAAGACCATCGCAAAGACTATGAGACGGTCAGCAAGGGGTTTGTCGATGACGGCTGGAAAGACGTGGTGCTGGTGATGCCCGGCGAGAAAGTCACACTGCTGAAACGTTTCGATGACTACAAAGGCTTGTTCCTGTATCACTGCCATAACCTGGAACATGAGGAAATGGGCATGATGCGGAACTTCAACGTGGTGTAAGGCCCGCGCTTGGCGCCACGGCCACCGCATAATCCAGCCCCAGCACTTGGGGCTGGATTATTTTTTGTTTAACCCTTAGAGAGGAGAACGACGATGTCTGGTTATGGCTCTATCTGGGTGAAAATTAACGACCCGGAAATCGATTTGCCGAATGTGCGCGATGGGTATAATCCCAACGCCAGCTTGCCGGAAGGTGCGGCGTTTGCCTGCGCCGTCAAAAACGCCGACGATGCGGAAACCCCGACCGAACAGATGGAAGAACTGTCGCAGCGCTTTGGCGAGGCAATATATATGGAGGTGCAAACCACCGTGGATTTTTTCATCTACTCGCATTGGCGCGATGGCGAGTTGCTGCGCGAAATCCAGTATAGCGCCGACGCAGGCTGGTATGATTTGCAAGGCGAAGACGAGGCTTGGGAAAAACGGCTGCTCAGCGAAGAAGAACGGCAGCGCCAATTGAGTTATCTGGATTTGGAACATTTGGCGACCAAGCCGGAATGGGCCGATGAGCTTGCCGAAGCACAGCGCACGGCGGAAACACTCGAACAGGTTTGGGCCGGGCAGGTATTGGTGGAAGACAGTTTTTACCCCATGGCGACAGCCAGCGAACTCTATGAAATCGTCAGCCAAACCTTTGGCTTGGCGAGTCCGTATCTACCCTAAACCATTCGCTTGCGCAAACCCCTCTACCAGCGGGAGAGGGGAAACAAAATCACTTGCCGCCAGTTTCCTTATGCTTCAACATCCGCATAAAATTGGCGTGGGTTTCGCGCACCATCAGCGGCGTGTCCAACGGGGCGTTGCGGTATTTGCGCAGTTCCCAGCGGCGCAGCACGGCGCGTCGCCAGAAGAATTGCGTGACGGTATAGCCCAACACCGCGCCAATATTCATCAATATAAAACAACCCAGCAACAGCGGCGCGCCGAGTTCCAAGGCTTTCTCAATCGAGAAAAGCTGGGAAAACTGCTCAAACTGGAATGAACTCTGCCCCAAAACCCAAGCGCCGACTTTATAGGCGGCATAATACATGGGTATCCAAGTAACCGGGTTGGTGATCCACACCAAGGCCACGGCTATCGGCAAATTGGCGTTGAAATAAATCGCCAGCGTGCCGGCTATCGCCATTTGCCAAGGCAGCGGCGGGGTGTACATCGCCCACAGCCCGACGGCGAAGGCCAGCGACACGGAGCGGCGGTTGAAATGCCAGAGGTTGGGCCGGTGCAGCTTGTCGCCGAGAAATTCCAGCGCCTTGATGGCTTTGATTTTTTCGCGGTTGGGCATGAAACGCAGCAAGATTTTTTTGGACATGGTGCGGCTAACCTCGGTTGGGTGCGGTGTTATTGTATGTGGCGCGGTATTCTACGGCTTGACCTATGAAAGTTGAACGGAAATTTGGCTGACCATCCTTCTTCAATCAGGCGCTGCCTCGCGCTGGTGGCGGGCGTCCTCGCCGCCCAACAATTCCAAAGCCTGCCGTCGCTTGCGGCGATGGCGTTGTGCGCGCTCGCCGGCGGGTTGCTGTGGCGGTCTAGGCTGGCGGCGCCGGGCGCGTTTTTGCTCGGCTTGGCTTGGGCCTTGGCAGTCGGCGCCAGTCGGCTGGACGATGGGCTGGATAAGCGCTGGGAGCGGCAGGACATCATCGCGGAGGGGGTTGTGGAAAATGTGCCGGATGTCATGGACGACGGCCTGCGCTTCATTTTTCGGCCCGACACCATTGTCTCCCCGGCTGACGCGGAGTTGCCGAAGCGCTGGCGGCTGAGTTGGTTCAAGGATGCGCAGGCCGTGAAAGCCGGCCAGCGCTGGCGTTTGCGGGTGCGGCTGAAACGCCCGCATGGGCTGTTCAATCCCGGCGGTTCGGACTACGAATTGTGGCTGTTCGGCCAGGGCATCAGTGCCACCGGCTATGTCGGCGCCAGCGTTCAGAACGAAAAGCTGGCCGAGGCTTCGCCGTTCGCCCCGGCGGCGTGGCGGCAAGCGCTGTATGACCGCATGGCGCAGACCTTGGCCGGCCGCGACATGGCCGGGGTGGTACTGGCCTTGACGATAGGGGCGGAAAGCGCGATTTCGCAAGCGCAATGGGACGTGCTGCGGCGCACCGGCACCGCCCATTTGGTGGCGATTTCCGGCTCGCACATTAGCCTGGTCGCTGGGCTGGTGTTCGTGTTGGCCGGGCGGCTTGGCGCCGGGCTTGGGCTGATGCGCTTTGCGCCGCCGACGCTGGCGGCTTTGGCCGCGCTGGCGGCGGCGTGGCTGTATTCGGCGTTGGCGGCGTTCCCGATTCCGACGCTGCGCACCTTGCTGATGATTGCGGTGGTGATGGGCGGCATTGCGCTGCGGCGCAACGTCAATCCTTGGCACACGCTGGCCTTGGCCTTGTTGGCGGTGGCGCTGAGCGACCCGCCGGCGGTGTTGTCGGTGGGCTTTTGGCTGTCTTACGGCGCGGTGGCGCTGATTCTGTTTGGCGCGTCCGGGCGGCTGGGCGCGGGCGGCTGGTGGCGGGAGTTGTGGAAAATCAACTGGGCCACCTCGCTGGGGCTGGCCCCGCTGCTGCTGTTTTTTTTCCAGCAAGTCTCGCTGGCCTCGCCGTTGGCAAACTTGTTCGCGGTGCCGACGATGGGCTTAGTGCTGACGCCGTTGTGCCTGCTCGGCGCGTTGTTGCTGGTGGTTTATCCGCCGGCCGGTGCGTGGCTGCTGCGTTTTGACGAAACCTTGCTGGAATGGATTTGGCTGGTGTTGCAAGGGCTGTCCGACCAGCCTTGGGCGCAATGGAACCATGCCGCCCCGCCGCTGTGGGCTTTGCCGCTTGCGTTGGTCGGCGCGGTTTTGCTGCTGGCGCCGCGTGGCATCCCGGCGCGCGGTTTAGGCTTGGTGTTGCTGATTCCGGCCTTGACGTTGCGCCCGGTGCTGCCTGAGCCTGGGCATTTTCGGCTGACCTTGCTGGATGTGGGCCAGGGCTTGGCGGCGGTGGTGCAGACCGCCGGCCACACGCTGGTGTTCGACACCGGCCCACGTTTCAGCAAAAGCTTCGACACCGGCGCGGCGGTGGTCGAGCCGTTCCTGCGCCAGCAGGGCGTGGAGCGGATCGATTGGCTGGTGGTCAGCCACGGCGACAACGACCACATCGGCGGGGCGGACTCTTTGCTGAAAAAATTCAGCATCGGGCAGATTCACACCAGCGTGCCGGCAGAATTGCCGGGCGCTGTGGCCTGCCAAGCCGGGCAAACAGTCGTCTGGGACGGGGTGCGCTTCGACATGCTGGCCCCGATCAGCCGGCTGGCGAAGGAGAACGACAATTCTTGTGTGCTGCGCGTCAGTGCGCCGTCCGGGTCGGCGCTGTTGACCGGCGATATTGAATGGGCCGGCGAGCAGCTATTATTGGCGCGTTACGGCGTCGGCTTAAAGTCCGATATCCTGATTGCCCCGCACCACGGCAGCAAAACCTCATCGAGCGCGGATTTCCTCGCCCAAGTCCGGCCTGATATCGTATTGATTCCTGTGGGCTATCTGAACCGCTTCCATTTCCCCCATCCCGAAGTGCTGCGCCGCTTCCACGCCTTGCCGGCGAACGTGCTGGATTCCGCGCAGGCCGGAGCGATTACCGTGGAACCCGGCGTCAGCCCGCCGCAGGCGTATCGGCAAACCCATGGGCATTATTGGAATGCCCGTTGAATCGTTTCCACAGTTAGGCCGCATAGCGGCCACCGAATTTAGCCGGGGTATACATGCCAACTTAAGACGTAGCCAATTGAATGACTATGGTGCATATCAATAAACAAATCAAAACCACGAAAAGCACGAAACACACGAAAGGAAAACCGAGACTTTTCGTGTATTTCGTGTCTTTCGTGGTTCATGCTTTTTACTGGCTTTGAGCTTAAATTGGCGCGTATGGGTTAAAACCCCGGCTACCCTAAGCCGCCGCTACGCGGCTTAATGCGGACTCAAACCCGCAGCCCCAACACATCCTGCATATCAAACAGCCCGGAGGATTTGCCCTCCAGCCACAGCGCGGCGCGCACTGCGCCTTTGGCGAAAGTCATGCGGCTGGAGGCTTTGTGGCTGATTTCCACGCGCTCGCCCTCGTCGGCGAACATCACCGTATGCTCGCCGACGATATCGCCGGCGCGGATCGTCGCAAAGCCGATGGTCTTGCGCCCGCGCTCGCCGGTGATGCCCTCGCGGCCATACACCGCGCAATCTTTCAACTCGCGGCCTAAGGCGCCCGCCACCACTTCGCCCATGCGCAAGGCCGTGCCGGACGGCGCATCGACTTTGTGGCGATGGTGCGCCTCGATGATTTCGATGTCGGTATATTCACCCATGACACGCGCCGCCATCTCCAATAGTTTCAGCGTCAGATTGACGCCGACGCTGAAATTCGGCGCCATCACCACAGCGGTTTCAAGTGCGGCGCTTTCGATCTGGGCGCGTTGTTCGGCCGTGAAGCCGGTGGTGCCGATAATCAGAAATTTACCGTGCTGGCGGCACAGTTCCAGGTTCGCCAAGGTCGCCTCCGGGCGGGTGAAATCGATCAGCGCATCGACTGACCCGACCACCGCCGCGACATCGCCGCCGACCAACAGCCCGCAGCGCGGCAGGCCGGCCACTTCCCCGGCGTCTTTGCCGACGGCCGGGCTGGCCGGATGCTCGACCGCCGCCGCCAATTCCACGCCCTCGGTGTCCAGGCATGCCTTGATTAACACCTGCCCCATGCGCCCGGCGGCGCCGATGATGCCTATTTTCATGTTTTAACAGTCTCCAATGGTTGATTGCGCGGCTATTATACGCAGCCGACCGGCTGTAGCGCCGGCATCCCTGCC
>JBJSYU010000187.1:0-3619 GCA_046089945.1 Candidatus Methylumidiphilus sp. | reverse complement strand
ACACAAAGGCCGACTACGACGACGAAGTTATAGAGCTAGCCTGCGGGCTGTACAACTTTAGGAGTTGTCACCGACGAACCGCCTATTGACAAGCGGATATTGAAAAACATAGTCCGCACACATCGGTCAGCGCTTGTACAGCGGTTTCATATCTGGCAAGTTATTGACAGATTCCAGCCAAAAAACGCAATACATTGATTTTTTTATGAAAAATATGCAAGCCAAGGTACTTGTTGTAACTATTTAGATACGAAAACGCTGTAAAATAGTATAAGTAGGTTTTTGAGAATGTCTATTGCAAACAAAAATATACGCCCTAGATAAAGAATCTCATCTCAGGCTATTATGAAGGAGGCGCTAAAAACCCCAGCGATACGCATGTCGTGCGTTTGATCTGAAATCATGAATCGCCAAGGTTCAGCGCTAGATTGAGCGAGGTGCGTAAGTCCTAATTCAGCCCTAAGTCTCTCCCAACCGGGCGAGGGGGCTTAATATCAGCGATTCTTCCTAATCGCGGCGGCGGCGTCGGCTGCCCATAGCCAGCAGGCCGGAGAGGAACAGCCATGCTTGCGTGTAGCCAAAGAACAATTGCCCGCCGCCGGCCAATGTTGGCGGGAATGTCGCCAAAGTCAGCCCGGCGGCCGCTTCGCCGACGTTGGCGCTGAGGGTGAACACGCCGCTGGTCTCGCCTAGGTCGGCGACATAAAAGCCGAACGCGGTGGCCGGGGCGTTCAAGTTGAAGCTTAGGGTTCCGGGTGCTTGGCTGGGCAGGTAAACCAGCAGGTATTGCGAGCCGTCGGTGGCGAAGGCGCCATAGCCGTCTTCCGGGCTGGACGGGCCGTTTTGCACGCCGATGGGCGCAGGAGCGGATGTCAGCGTAAACGCCGGGACGACGACCGCGTCGGCTGTGCGGTTGCGCGGCGCAAGCTGCTCGAAGCTTTCAAAGGTGGTGAGGCCGGTGGCGGCGATAAACTGCGCGGCGTCGGTGTAGGTGGTGGCTAGTGCCGCCGATGGCAGGATGGTCAGTGCCAAGGCCAGCATGAGCGGGGATAACACGGCAGGGATACGCATCGGACATTCTCCAGTCAATAAAACCGTTTTTTCACCCGCCTCGCCCAAGGGCCGCAGTGCCAGCGTCCGCCACTTGGGGGCTAGGCTTAAGGCCATTGCGCCAGTCATTATTCAGGCTATCAAGCGGTTTTCCCTTTTGCATCCCCAATCATCGACCCGATGCGGAATTTCACGCATCTTGATTGGCATGATACTTCAGCCAACCGGAAGGGGCGGCTTTCGCTGAATCGTGTTGTGTTGCAACTGGCCAGTTTGCCATCCCTGGATGCTGGATTCCGGCGTCCGACCGGAATGTAAGGAGATTTTTTCGACATTGACTGGAACATCTTGCTAATGCAGGTCAAGCATTGCCGCACCCGGCGCGGGTGCCTTGTGTTGGCAGTGGAATTGCTCTATGTTAGCCGACTGCAAATTGACGCCTTAGACTTTGCCCATGGGCAACTGGCAAAATGCCAAGGGCGGCTGAGCTTTAGCCTTGACCCGCCATGCCCGCCGCCCGCCCTCGACCAACCTATCATTTGAGAATCCCGTCCATGTTATTTTCACCGCTCGCCTACGCGCAAGCCTGCGCCCAGCCGATCTGGAAAGACCCGCGCAGCAAACGCATCACCCTGTCCGGCCTGTTTGTGTCCTTGTATATCGGCTGGGTGGTCGATTGGGGCACTGCTTTCGCCTTCGCCGCGTCCGTCGCTGCGCTGGTGTATGGCATCCAGTCCATCGCCTGGATCAACGCCAAAAGCCCCGGCAATCCGGCGATGGTGGACATCGCCACGGCGATCCAGCAGGGGGCGCAGGCGTATTTGAACCGCCAATACAAGACCATCGGCGTCGTCGGCGTCTTGCTGTTTTTCGCCATCGGCTACGCGCTGGGCTGGCCGGTGGCCTGGGGCTTCGCCATCGGCGCGGCTTTGTCCGGGGCGGCCGGCTATATCGGCATGAACATCTCGGTGCGCGCCAATTGCCGCACCGCGCAGGCCGCCCATGATGGGCTGGAGGCGGCGTTCCAAGTGGCGTTTCGCGGCGGGGCGATCACCGGCCTGCTGGTGGTCGGCTTGGGGTTGATTGGCGTCGCCGGCTATTACGGCCTGCTGAAAAGCCTGGGCGTCCACGATCCTTTGCATGCGCTGGTCGGCCTGGCTTTCGGCGGTTCGCTGATTTCGATTTTCGCCCGTTTGGGCGGCGGCATCTTCACCAAGGGCGCGGATGTCGGCGCGGATTTGGTGGGCAAGGTCGAGGCCGGCATTCCTGAGGACGACCCCCGCAACCCGGCTGTCATCGCCGACAACGTCGGCGACAATGTCGGCGACTGCGCGGGCATGGCGGCGGACTTGTTTGAGACTTACGCGGTGACGTTGGTCGCCACGATGGTGCTGGGCGGCATTTTGACGATGGGCGCGGACATTGCCATCGTCTATCCGCTGGTGATTGGCGGCATTTCGATTGTCACCTCGATCATCGGGACGTATTTCGTCCACATCGCGCCGGGCCGGAAGGCCATGGGCGCGTTGTACAAGGGCGTGATCGTGTCCGGCGGGCTGGCGGCGCTGCTGCTGTATCCAGTCACGGCGCTGATGTTCAAAAACGGCGTGTTTTTGGCCGGGGTGCAGGTGGCGGCGTCCAGCCTGTTCCTGTCGGTGCTGATTGGCTTGATCCTGACCGCGCTGATGGTCGCCATCACCGAGTATTACACCGCCACCGAGTTCAACCCGGTGCGCTATATCGCCGAAGCCTCGACCACCGGCCATGCCACCAACATCATCGCCGGGCTGGCGGTGTCGATGAAGGCCACGGCGCTGCCGGTGCTGGCGGTGTGCGCCAGCATTTACGGCGCGTTCGCGCTGGCCGGGCTGTACGGCATCGCCATCGCCGCGACGGCCATGCTGTCGATGGCTGGCATGATTGTCGCGCTGGACGCCTTCGGGCCGATCACCGACAACGCCGGCGGCATCGCCGAAATGGCCAGCCTGCCGGAGGACATCCGCAACATCACCGACCCGCTGGACGCCGTCGGCAACACCACCAAGGCCGTCACCAAGGGCTACGCCATCGGCTCGGCGGCGCTCGCCGCGCTGGTGCTGTTCGCCGACTACACCCACGCGCTGGCCGACAAGACCAGCTTCGACCTGTCCGACCACCGCGTCATCATCGGCTTGTTCTTAGGCGGCTTGGTGCCGTATTTGTTCGGCGCGTTGGCGCTGGAGGCGGTGGGCCGCGCCGCCGCCGGCATCGTGCAGGAAGTCCGCCGCCAGTTCCGCGAGATTCCCGGCATTATGAATTACACCGCCAAGCCGGATTATTCGCGGGCGGTGGATATGCTGACTAAAGCCGCGATCCGCGAAATGGTCATTCCGTCGCTGCTGCCGATAGCCGTGCCGATTGCCGTTGGCCTGACTTTGGGCAAGGAAGCCTTAGGCGGCGTGCTGATTGGCTCGATTATCACCGGCTTGTTTGTGGCGATATCGATGACCACTGGCGGCGGCGCTTGGGACAACGCGAAAAAGTATGTCGAAGACGGCAACCACGGCGGCAAAGGCTCGGAGGCGCACCA
>JBJSYU010000186.1:0-6887 GCA_046089945.1 Candidatus Methylumidiphilus sp. | reverse complement strand
GGACACGGCGTTGGCCTGCCGCGCGGCGGGCTTAAAGTCGGTGGCGGTGTCCGCAGGCCACCAGTGCGCCGAACCGCGCGCCGAGTTTTACGCGGTGATGGACGCCGCGAACATCGATTTGAAGGCGTTCAGCGAAGACTTTTACCGCAACGTCTGCGGCGGGCAGTTGCAGGCGGTGTTGGAGACGCTGGAATACATCAAACATGAAACCCCAGTTTGGCTGGAAATCACCACGCTGCTGATACCCGGCGAAAACGATTCGGAAGGTGAGTTGCAAAGCCTGACGCAATGGGTTTTCGAGCATTTGGGGCCGGATGTGCCGCTGCATTTTTCCGCCTTCCATCCCGACTGGAAAATGTTGGACAAACCGGCGACGCCGCCTGCGACTTTGCTCAAAGCGCGGCAAATCGCCTTGGGCAATGGCCTGCGCCATGTCTATGTCGGCAATGTCCACCACAAGGAAGGCAGCAGCACGTGGTGCCACCACTGCGGGCAGTTGTTGATTGGCCGGGACTGGTATGTCTTAAGCGAATGGAACCTGACGGCGGATGGCCGCTGCGCACAGTGCGGGACGGTCTGCGCGGGGGTATTTGAGGCAAGGCCGGGGAGTTGGGGGGCGAAGCGGGTGCCGGTGAGTCTGGCGCAGCGGCCCATGCGGCTATTTTGAGATAGTGATTAACGGCGCATTGGATTTTGGCAGTTCGGCCATGGTCATCTGGAAGATTTGCGCCAACAGCCGGAACGCGGTTTTGTTCCAAGGATAGCCGTGGTCTTTCGCCAAGCTATAGCGGCTATCTTTGTAATTCAGATCCAATTCGCCGTTCAACGCATACCTTGAGTTTTCCAGTATGTGCAAGGCATAGGTCGGATTTTCCGTGACCTGCTGTGTGCGCGGGTCTGGGCTTACGTCAAACTCAGGCTCGCGGGCCATGGAGCGGCCTATGAAGTTGAGGATATTGCCGAAGCTGCGCAGCCTAAACTTGCCGTGCAAAGGGTATTCGCCGCCGGGATAATCGGGGCGGATATCGATGGTCAAGTCATTGGGCGAGTTTTGCTCGGCCTCGTTGTTGAGTTGTATGCGCTCATCGTTGGACAGCAAGGCGGGGTCGTAATTGGTGATGATGATCCGGCCGCTTATTTGCTTGCCCAACCGGTATTGCTGGTGGGCCGCATCAAAGCTGATGGCGTATTCCTGCGCCAAGTTTTTAAAACCCTCGGCCGTCATCGCGGCGGCCGGCAAACGCCATTGCTGCTCAAACAGCAGCGGCTCGGCATGCAGGTGCAGGCGGTCTTGGATGGAGGACAAGTGCAGCACGACGCGGCGGAATGCCGCGTAGCTTTGGGGATGTGTGGGGCTGTTGTGGTAAACCGTCTCGCGCCCGTTTTCGCGGTTGCGGTAATCCTGTGCGACTAGGCGCAGCAGCAGATCGACATCGATGTTTTGCCGCAGCAGCAAGGTCATTTTGTTTTCTTGCAGCGGCGTCAGCAGGCGCTTGGTGAATTCTTCGCCGTCCATTGGCACGATGCTGACGGTCGGGCTTTCCGACGCGGCGATGCCGAACAAGGGCAGGATGGTCGAGCCGGCCTCGCCGGTCAAAGCCGGCGTCGCGCCGGCGTTCATTTGGAACGTGAACGTCGCGGCGATGTTGGAAATGCCGGAGAAATGGATAGGCTCGTTGTGGTGGGCGCGGGCGATGTTCAGCAGCAGTTGCTTGGACAGCACGTCGGCGGTGGCTTGGTTGTAGGCCAGCGCGGCGCGGTCCAGCGCGATGGGGGACAGGCAGGCGCTGAGCAAAGCCAGGGTTGCCAGCAGGCTTAGGCGTGTGAGGAATCGGGATAAGGCCATATGTTTCCCCTGATGCTTTAAGGAAGCTCTGAATAAGTCCCCTCGCCCTGTGGGGAGAGGGTTAGGGTGAGGGGCAAACGATTGGTTTGTAAGACCCTCACCCCAGCCCTCCCCCTGCGAGGGGGAGGGAGCAAAGACTTAATCAGAGCCAATGCTGGCGCGTCCGCCACGCCGCCCACTGGGCCTTGGCGGCAAGCTTCAACCGGGTCGCGTGGCGGTACACGGCGGTCGCGCGGATGCGCCCGTGCGCCCAGGCCAGCCAGCCGGTGACAACCGTGTACACCGCCGCGAACCAGGCGAAGCTGAGCAATTGCGGCTTGGCGATGGCGAACATCCGCGACACCAGCAGCGTGGCGAACAGCTTGGCGGCAAGCAGCAGGGCAAAGCCCTGGACGATCTGACCGTGGGTGAACAGCAGCAGCGCGGCGATTTTGACCGGCAGCACCAGCGCCATGGGCAGCGCCAACGCCGCCAGCGCGACGCCGGGCGAGGACTGCGCCAGCCAGCGCTCAAATGCCGCCAACCGCAGCCACAGCACCAGCCGCTGTCCGGCCGCGGTCAGCATGTCCCACAGCCATTCCTCCACTAGCAGGAATACGGCAAGCAGCGACAGGAGCAGTTTTTTCATGGCAGGCTTTAGATTTGCTGGAAAAACGTCGGGCGGTATTTGCGAAAAACCCCCGAACTTGTTTCTGGTTCGGGGGTTTGTTGGGGGTCTTAGCGGGGCGGCTGGCCGGGCTTAGTGCAGCTTGGCCGGCTCGCCCAAGTTGTCGGCGTCGTCCTGTGCGCTTTCCCACACGCCCCGGCCGCCTGCGCCGCCGTCGGACGGTGGGGTGTAGTCCTCCCAGTTTTGCGGCGGGCGCGGCGCCTTGCCTTCCATGATGTCGTCGATTTGCAGCCGGTCGATGGTTTCGTATTTCATCAAGGCGTCCGCCATGACATGCAGCTTCTCCATGTTATCGCGCAGCATGCGGTCGGCGCGCTCGTAGTTGCGGTCGATCACCGAGCGGATTTCCTCGTCGATCAAGTGCGCGGTTTCCTCCGACACCGATTTGTGCTTAGTCACCGAGCGCCCCAAGAACACTTCGCCTTCCTCCTCGCTGTAGGCCAAAGGCCCAAGGCGTTCGGACAAGCCCCAGCGCGTGACCATGTTGCGGGCCAAGCCGGTGGCGCGTTCGATGTCGTTGGAGGCGCCGGTCGTGACCTTTTGCTTGCCGAACACAATCTCCTCGGCCAGCCGCCCGCCGAACAGGCTGGATATCATGCTTTCCAGCTTTTGCTTGCTGGCGCTGTAACTGTCGCGCTCCGGCAGGAACATGGTGATGCCCAAGGCCCGGCCACGCGGCATGATGCTGACTTTGTACACCGGGTCATGCTCAGGCACCAGCCGCCCGACGATGGCATGGCCGGCTTCGTGGTAGGCGGTCAGCTTCTTCTCGTCGTCGCTCATCACCATCGATCTGCGCTCCGCGCCCATCAAAATCTTGTCCTTGGCCTTCTCGAAGTCCTCCATCTGCACTTCGCGCTTGTTTTTGCGCGCCGCGAACAGCGCTGCCTCGTTGACCAGATTGGCCAAGTCGGCGCCGGAAAAGCCCGGTGTGCCACGCGCCAAGTATTTGATCTCGACATTGTCCGAACACGGCACGCGGCGGGCGTGGACTTTCAGGATCTGCTCGCGCCCGCGCACATCGGGCAGGCCGACGACGATTTGTCGGTCAAAGCGGCCGGGGCGCAGCAGCGCCGGGTCTAGCACGTCGGGGCGGTTGGTGGCGGCGATGACGATGACGCCCTCGCTGCCCTCGAAGCCGTCCATTTCCACCAGCAGTTGGTTCAAGGTCTGCTCGCGCTCGTCATGCCCGCCGCCCAAGCCCGCGCCCCGGTGGCGGCCGACCGCGTCGATCTCGTCGATGAAGATGATGCAGGGGGCATGTTTTTTGGCCTGCTCAAACATGTCGCGGACGCGGGACGCGCCGACGCCGACGAACATTTCCACGAAGTCGGAGCCGGAAATGGTGAAGAACGGCACTTTCGCCTCGCCGGCGATGGCGCGGGCCAGCAAGGTCTTGCCGGTGCCGGGCGGGCCGACCATCAATGCGCCACGCGGAATCTTGCCGCCGAGCTTCTGGAACTTGCTGGGGTCTTTCAGGAAATCGACCATCTCCGACACGTCTTCCTTGGCCTCGTCGCAGCCGGCCACATCGGCGAAGGTGACTTTGACTTGGTCTTCCTCCAACAGCCGCGCCTTGCTTTTGCCGAAGGACATCGCCCCGCGCCCGCCGCCTTGCATCTGCCGCGTGAAGAAAATCCACACGCCGATGAACAGCAGCATCGGGAACCAGGAAATCATGATTTGCATCCACAGCGACTGCTGTTCCGGCGGCTGCGCCTTGACTTCGACATGGTTTTTCAGCAGGTCGTCGATCATGTGGGGGTCGTCGGGGCCGTAGCTGGAGAAGCGGTCTCCCGTGCTGTTGACGCCGCGTATCGACTGGCCGTCTATCGTCACCTGCTTGACCCGGCCTTCGTTCACCTCGGCGATGAACTGGGAATACGACAGGCTGCTTGCATCGACGGTTTTGCGCCCGCCAAAATTATTGAACACCGACATCAGCACGACGGCGATGACCACCCACAAAATAATGTTCTTTAGCATATCGTTCATTGCACATTTCCTTCACGGATCGCATATCCGCGCCAATAGTTGGCAATCTTATCAGGATTGATACCCGCCGGCATGGTTTTCAGCGGCCTTTGAAGCCTTTGCCGACCAGATAGACCTCGCGGCTACGGTCGCGGGACGCCTTCGGCTTGCGGTTGGCGAGGCTGGCGAACGAGGCGCGGGCGGCTTTTTGGTACTCGTCGAAGCCCGCGCCCATGAACAGCTTGCTGACAAACGCCCCGCCCGGCCGCAACACTTGCCGTGCCGTGTCCAGCGCCAACTCGGCCAGATACATGGCGCGCGGCTGATCGACGACGCGCGTCCCGCTCATGTTCGGCGCCATGTCCGACAGCACCAGATCGACCAGCCGCCCGTCCAACGCCGCCAACAACTGCGCCAGCACCGCTTCGTCTTGGAAGTCGCCCTGGATGAGGGTGACACCGGCCAGCGCTTCCACCGGCAGGATATCCAAGGCTATAATCCTGCCCCCTTTGCCGACTTTCTCCACCGCCAACTGCGACCAGCCGCCGGGGGCCGCGCCCAAGTCCACCACGGACATGCCGGGCCGGAACAGCCGGTCGCGGGCGTCGATCTCCTCCAGCTTGAACACCGCCCGCGAACGGTAGCCGCGCTGCTGCGCCAATTTGACGTATTCGTCGGAAAAATGCTCGCTCAGCCACCGCTGGCTGCTGCCGCTACGCGCCATACTCTTTAAATCCTTACATCGTTAAACACAGGAAAAGCCGTTTGAAATCCGACCTGAAAAAACAACTCCGCGCCAAGGCCCACACGCTGAAACCCGTCGTCATCACCGGCCAAGGCGGTATCAGCGCGGCGGTGCTGAACGAAATCAACCTTGCCCTAGACCACCACGAACTGATTAAAGTCCGCGTCAACGCCGCAGACCGCGAAGAGCGCAAGGCCATGGCCGAACAAATCGCGGCGGAAACCGGGGCGGAATTGATCCAATCCATCGGGCATATCATTACCCTATACCGCCTAAACCCCGAAAAATAACCGAATGCCGGGGATTGCCCGGCATTGTGTTTTGCCCCCTCCCCCTGCGGGGAGAGGGGTTGGGAGAGAGGGGGTTTATTCAACGTCCGCTTAACTACCCGCCGCTCAATCCGGCGGATTAAGGTCTTGCCGATCCGTCAACGGCACATGGTAGGCTTGTAGGATCTTGTCGATTTTCGCGTGGTTTTTGTCGAGCAATTGCTCCAGCATCGCCTTGCGGCCCTTGTCCGGGAAGCGCACGGCCATCGACATCGGAAACTCAAACTTCATGCCGGCCTCGGCATGCATTGGGATTAACGCCACCGCGCCGGCTTTGCCATGGTATTGCAGCCAGCCGGCGATAGGCCCCCAGACGATGGCCATATCCAGCTTGCCGGACTTCAAGTCTTTTTCTAAGGTTTGCGCGGTATTGACGGCCGCGTCGCCGGTCATCGTCTGATAAGGCAGGGCAATATCGGCATAGCCGTTTTGCATCAGCCAATCAGTGGCCGGCGAGGCGTCGAACATGGCGATTTTCAGCTTTTTGCGCAATTCCGGCGCAAGCTTCGCCAAATCCTCCTGCGACTTCACACCGTCGAAGCCGCGCTGCTTCGCATACACGATGGCATAGGTCGAGCGGTAATACGGCTTAGTCGTCGCCACCATCTCCGCGCCGGTCGGATAGCCGATAATCACATCGCAGCGGAATTCGCCCGTGTCGGCCAACTGCGCCTTGATAGTGTTGCGGATGAAGCCCATGCGCTGCGGAAACCAAAAATATTCCACTTTCTTGCCCAATTCCTGGGCCAGCAACTCGGCGATTTTGTTTTCGTAGCCTTGAAGCGCCTTGTCGGAATAAGGCGGATTGTTGGGGTCGGCGCAGACTTTAAAGGCGTCGCCATCCCAGCTAGGCGCGACCGGGGCGGCTTCCGCCTTGGCAGGCTGGCTGTCGGCGGCGGCTGGGGTCGGCGGTGCGGCGCGCTGCGCGGCGCAGGCGCTCAACAGCAGGGCGGTCAGCCCGGCGGAAAAAATCGTGCGTTTCATCATGTCTGGGGTTCCTGCGTAAGCTTAAGGCCGGCATAGTATACGGGTTCCAGCCAGCCGCCTCCCACAGAAAAACGCGCCGCCACCCGCAGTCGCACCCGCGCTTCATCGCGGCGGCGGCGCTCCTGCCGCTGCGCGAGGGCGGCGAACGCCGCCAAGGCGCAGGCGAAATGGCTGAGCGATTTTTTGCTGGAAAGCACGGGGCACAAGTATTTTGTCCGCCCGGTCGTGCTGTATCCGGGTTGGTATATTGAACAAGGTGCTACGATATCGGGGTGCTGGAACCTAAGGCGTTGCCGGGTTTTCTTGCCAACCGATATTGGAGTGCAAGATTTATCTTGC
>JBJSYU010000185.1:0-16227 GCA_046089945.1 Candidatus Methylumidiphilus sp. | reverse complement strand
CGCCATGGGCCACTACCTCAGGCTTTACAGCGGGCAAATCCCGCAGCGCGCCCTCGGCCATGTCTGCCCCCTGCAAACGCTCAAGGGATGGCGCGACAAATAGCCTGAACGCTTCGTCACAGAAATACATAATCTTCCGGGACTTGAGATTCGCACAGGCCCACAGTATGCGGCCTAGCGGCGCCCACCAGGCCGAGCAACTTTCTTAAATAAAACAGGCTTAGCCGATCGCCCCAATTGACTTGACCATTGCACTTTGATTATTCATTGAAGCCATGGCAAAATAGCGCCAATATCCCCGCTACAAACCTTATTCCATCGCGCATGACAAACCACAGCCATAGTCAAATATTCCCCAGGGTCATTTGCCTGACACTACCCGAACAGCGGGATCGCCAAGTGCAGGTCGTGCAAGAGTTTGAGAAAGTCGGCATCCGCAACTATGAGTTTTACCCGGGGTTTTCAAAAGACTCGGAACCAGTCAGCCTTGCTTATGCGCAAGGACGCGTGAAGCGGTACCCCGACTGCTTTAGGTGCGGACAGCGAGAGTGCGGAAACCCCGATTGCAACAACGTCCTGCTGCCGGTGCAAGTGGCGGTGGCGCTGGGTTTCCAGGCGATACTGAAAAGCGTCGGGGACTCCGAACAACCCTATGCCGCGATATGCGAGGATGACATTGTCTTTGCGGGCTATGCGAAGGATATGCTGGCCGCGGAGGAATTCCAGCGGCTGATCCATTCATGCGGGCTGCTTGGGGATGAACCCGCGCTGCTGCGCATGACGCGACCGGGCATTGATGACAAAAGCGCATTTTTTGCCACCGCCATCGATATTGGCGAAGCGCTCAAGCCCAGCGGCAAAGTCGTGATGTCAAACCCGTTTTTCCTGGCGAACCGGGCTTTCGCGCGCCTTGCCTGTGCGCGTTTGAATACCATCGACCACACCGCCGACGTGATTATCCACCAAGCGCTGGCAGAGCAGGCGCGCTGCTCCACGCTGGACGCGCAGCCTGTCGCCGAACGCTCGTGGGCATTAGGCGAGGTGCCGTCACTGATACATCCTAAAAGACAGCATGTGGAGTATCTGCGCGGACGCTACGGGGAATCGTCCCTGCAAGCGGCACAAGAGGCTGAACGCTTGCAAAACCATGTGAAAAAAGCGCATAGCCGCCGATTTTGCATTGTTGGCTCGCCGCGCTGCGGTAGCCATTATGTCAGTGCCTTTTTCCGCAAAAATGGCTTGGACATTGGGCATGAAAGCCTAGGCCAAGATGGTATATGCGCTTGGCAGTTTGCTGTGTCTTCTGACCGTTACCCTTATATTGCCGACCGTCAGGCACAGTCTGATTTTTTTGTGCATGCCGACCGTTGGTTGGTCTATGCTCGCAATCCAGTAAGCGCCATTCCTTCGCTGATTGTCGAGAACCAAAAAGCGCCGTTGTCCTATGCATTTCGGCGCGAGGCGATTCACCGGCACTGTGGCGTGGATCTTGACGATTTTTCTATGCCTGTCGAAAAGGCTGCACGCTCGTATGCGCACTGGTATTTACTCGCGTTGCAGCGTAACCCCAAAGCGGTGCTACGAGTAGAAAATATCTTAGAGGATTGCCGACATCATATTGATGAGCTTTTGTTTAATGATGTGGATGTATCAGAAATTGACGCAGGAATTGGAAAGCCATATCTTGGGTTTTCACATGCTCCGAGGCAATTGGCGAAAGAATGGAAAGCCGTCCTGCCAATAGAAACACTTAATATACTGGAAGACGTCTGTGCAATTCTTGGATACAGCCTATAAGCGGTAGCCTTTTCACAATAATATAAAAAGAAGTATACTATATAAGTGTTCAATTGGTTTACAGCGGTTTCATATCTGGCAAGTTATTGACAGATTCCAGCCAAAAAAACGCAATACATTGATTTTTTATGAAAAATACGCAAACCAAGGTACTTGTTGTAATTATTTAGATACGAAAACGCTGTAATATAACAAGCAATTAAAAAATTCATTGAAAATCAATTACTTGAGGTTTTGTGGTTTTTCGGAAAATGGTCAATTAGGACTTACGCAAAATATATCTCATACACTATATACATAAAACCATTCTCAAGGGTATAATAATGACCCATGAACCCAGCAAAATATTCAGGCATAAAACCGGCGATGAAGGAGTACTGCCAGTTCCTCATAGCGACCATCATCAACTTCACGCAAACCTACATGGCCGACCATAATCCGGTTTTCTCGCATGACGCCATTACCCGCTATCTGGTGGATGACGATGTTTCGCCAAGCGCCGTCTGGCAGTCCATCGGCCATCTCGTTCGGCGGAGCGGCAACGCCTGCCTGATATTTGACGATAATGTCCTAGATAAACGCCATTCCTTCAATATGGAACTGGTGCGCCCCCAGTACAGCGGCAACGAGCATGGCGTCGTGAAAGGCATTGGCGTGGTCAATTGTTTGTACGTCAACATGGATGCCAATGAACATTGGATAATTGACTGGCGCATTTACGACGGCGACGGCAAGAACAAACTCGACCATGTGCGGGACATGCTCGACAATGCCATCGCCGCTAAAAGCCTGCCGTTCCGCGCCGTGCTGATGGATTCTTGGTACGCCACCAAGGACTTGATGATGCACCGCACCATCCACAAGGCCGGAAAACTGTTTTATTGTCCGCTCAAAGCCAACCGCAAGGTGGACGGCAGCGGCGGCAAAAACCCCTACAAGGCGGTTTCCAGCCTGGATTGGTTCGACGACGAAATGCTGCGCGGCAAGCTTGTCAAAATACATGGATTACCGATGGGTTACAAGGTGAAACTGTTCCGGGTTGCGGCGACAAACCGCACGGAATATGTCGCCACCAACGATCTGTCGCAGGATTCCGCCGTTGCCGTACAAGACATGTGCGCAATCCGCTGGAAAGCTGAGCAATACCACCGAGAAGGAAAACACACTCTCGGCCTGGAGAAATGGCAATGCCGCAAGGCCCGCGCACAGAGAAACCACATCGGCTGCGCGATACTCGCTTGGCACTGCCTGACAAGTCTCGCAAGGAAACTCGGAGAAAGCATCTACGCACTGAAAAATGGACTTCTCTCCGAGTATATGAAAAAGGAACTTAAAAACCCGTCAATACCCTTTTCTTTAGCTTGACTGAAAATCGCAAAAAGCTAGGGTTTTGCAGGAGCTTCAATGTCTTGCGTAAGTCATATCAATACATCATTAGCTCTGTGTAATACTTAATTTGCACAAGCACTTAGCAAAATGTCATACAGCGGTTTCATATCTGGCAAGTTATTGACAGATTCCAGCCAAAAAAACACAAGCCAAGGTACTTGTTGTAACTATTTAGATACGAACACGCTGTATTGCAAACATCGAACACATTTATGCTCAAAATCCTTGATCTGCACAAATCAATAAAATTTGTTCAACCCCACAATAGCGAGCCAATTTAGCCCATGACAAAGCGCTGCTTCTTACAGTAATTTATCGCTACCATTAAATGGTATCAACTTGATACTTTTATTGTGCAATACTTAACATCTGAGATTTTTCATGGCAACAAATATTGCCGACTTGTTTCATAAGTATTTCGAAATGGTTCCCGCCACTACCGCTGAGCTAAAAGAGTCAGCTTTTAGAATAAGATACGAGGTCTACTGCTTGGAAAATAGCTTTGAAGATCCCCGTAGTTTCCCTGATGGCATGGAAAAAGATGAATATGATGCACACTCGGAGCATTGTCTTATCCTGCATCGCGAAACCAACTTATTCGCGGCAACTGCCAGACTGATTTTGCCTGATCCGAATGACCTTGACTCGTGTTTTCCCACCGAACGACACTGCTTGATAGAGCGGGCTGATTTGTTGCAAGGTATCCCACGGCCTCATATGGCTGAAATCTCTAGACTTTGCGTTTCCAGCCACTTTAAGCGGCGAAAATATGAAAGCTATTCTTCACTTGGAATCGCCCATAAAAACTATTATCCAACCCCCTTAGACTACGACAAAAACAGAAGAATATTACCTAACTTCACGCTTGCGCTATTCTCCTGCCTGCTTCGGATGAGTGCCCAGCACGGCATTACATGTTGGTATGCACTAATGGAAAACCAAGTTGCCAGACTTTTTAGGACGCTGGGGATTAACTTCGTCCCTATTGGTCCCACAGTGGAATATCGTGGCCAACGCAAGCCTTACTTTATTAAAGTGGCCGATTTGCTTGCTGGAGTAAAATGCAAAGATTTATCGGCATGGGAGCTTTTAAGCAACTACGGCGAATATCCGCAAGATGGCGAGCATGCTGATGGGGCTAAGTGATTGGTTAGACCTGTTCAGCCGCAATTCGGGCACGTTCTGGTCATGGCAAGCCGCTGACAGCAGGCCATCGTTCGTATCATCGAATGCGGCACGGCTCACTGTCCTAAGCCGACAGGAGGGCGCTTCCGCAGAGCCGCAGACTTGCATCCGTGCCTTGGGGCGGCGAGAATGTGGCTGACGCTTGACTAGGGCGCTCAACGTTCCGCTGCTACCCAGTCCAAGCATTAGCCATAATTTGCTAGCATGCCAAGGTCGGCTTCAGCCTAAATCGCTACCTTTCTTCAAAGCAGGTGGATTTAAAGATGCTATTTTGTATGTGCCGATCCAAGGATTGCGGGAATCCATAAAATATGGATCAAACGCCCCACACACGCCGCTTTCTAAGCCTCAAGTGGAAGGCTCTGCTTTTCACCAGCCTAGTCCTCATCGCAGTGACCGCGACTTTTGCCACGTTCAACTACCTCGAATTCCGGGATCTGTTCCATCAGCGCCGGGAAAACCTCCAGGAGCAGTACGCCTTACAGGTGCAAGGACTGCTTGACCAGTCGAGCAACCGGCTGCAACAGTTGAGCGCGGCGGTGGCTTCTCTGCTGAACAAACAAACCGACACCGCTAAGAAGTCAAAAAAGTCGCTGATTGCCGCAGTTGAAACATTGGTGCCCATCCTCGAAGTGGACATGGGCGTGGAAAGCATCGCGCTAGTGTCCGCGACAGGCGAGCGCCTGGCGGCAAACCAGATGTACATCGATTCGGGTGGCCCCGAATCGGTCGCGGAAGCCGTCCGGCAAGTCGTCAAAACGGAAAGCCCCGTCAGCCTGATCGATTGCTCCGCCAGTTGCCTGCATTTCACGGTCGCGCCGGTGCTGGGCGAAAAAGGCAGCGTGGGCGCGATTGTGCTGGGCGTGTCCTTGGCCGATTTGGTGCTGGACTTCAAGCGGGTGTCTGGCACCGATCTAGGGCTGATCGTTGAGCAAGACGCCGCTATACCCCTGAAAACGGACGCCGAGCGCTGGTTGTCCGGGTGGCGGGCTAGCGTAGTCGCACTCAGCAACGTCGAAAAAAATATGCAAGTGCTGCGCGGCCTCGCCGGCAAGGTTCCCAATTTGCAGCGGCTGTCCGATCCGGTCTACACGGAGTTCCAGGGCCAAGAGCTTGAAGCCCGCTCGTTCCCGCTGCGCGGCTTCGGCAAGCGCCAAATCGCTTATCTGGTGGTCATCGCCGACATTGGGGAGGCCATCTCGCGCATCCGCAGCACGACCAAGCGCAGCATCCTGCTGGGCAGCATCGGCCTGCTGCTGTCCGAACTGCTGCTGCTGGCGATCCTCTGGCCGCCCATGTCGCGGCTCAAGCGCGCCGCCGCCATCTTGCCGCGCCTAGCCGAGGGAACGTTCTCGGCGGCGCGCACCGAGATTTCCGACATGCGGCCCACGCATGTTTTCCGCGACGAGGTGGACGCGCTCAACGACACGGCCATCGCGCTGTCGCACCAGTTGGAGGCGCTGAACGATGAGGTCGCCAAGCGCACGCAAGACTTGTCCGAACGCATGGAGGACATCACCCGCGAGCGGAATTTTGTGACCAACGTGTTGGACACCGCCCACGCCATCATCCTGACCCAAAACCATAGGCAAGAGATACTGATGGTCAACCCCTACGGACTGGCCTTGCTCGGCTACGACTTGGCGGAACTGCGGGGGATGCGCTTCCAGGCGCTGTTGAAGCAACACGCCCCCGGCGTGGATGTCTCCGCTTACTTGAGCGAGCTGGCGGCGGGCCGGCGCGAACATTTTGAACTGGAATCCGACCTGCACTGCAAGGACAACGGCATCTTGAACGTTGTCTGGCAGCATTCCAGGCTGCAAGACCACAGCGTTGACGGCGCGGTCATCCTGTCCGTCGGCATGGACATCACCGCCCGCAAAAAGGCGGAGTTGCGCCTGGCCTGGCTGACCGACCACGACCCGCTAACCGGCCTGTTCAACCGCCGCCGCTTTGAGAAGGAGCTGGAGGACGCCATCGCCTCGGCCAAGCGCTACCGGCACACCGGCGCCTTGCTGTTTTTCGACCTGGACCAGTTCAAATACGTCAACGACACCAGCGGCCACGGGGCGGGCGACCGCCTGCTGGTGATCCTCAGCAACAGCCTGCCCACGCTGCTGCGCGAGGTGGACATCATCGGGCGCTTGGGCGGGGACGAGTTTGGCGTCATTTTGGGCCACGCCAACGCCGACGAAGCGGTGCAGGTCGCGCGCAAGATTCTGGCGCATATCAGCGGCACCGAGTTTTCGGTCGGCGACCGCGTCCACAAGGTGTCCGCCAGCATCGGCGTGGCCTTGTTCCCGGAACACGGCAGCGAGGTGCAGGATTTGCTGGCGCGCACCGACCTCGCCATGTACCAGGTCAAGGAAAGCGGGCGCGGCGGCTGGTACCTGCTGTCCACCGACGACAAGAGCCACCGCCAGATGCAGGAGCGCGTGCTGTGGAAGCAGCGGGTGGAAAACGCGCTGGCGGAAAAGCGCTTCGTGCTGTTTGCCCAGCCCATCGTGCATATCCGCACGGGCGTGACCAGCCATTGGGAGGTGCTGCTGCGGATGCGCGGCGAGGGCGACAGCCTGATCGGGCCTGCGCATTTCATCGAAATCGCCGAAAGCACCGGGCTGATCCATTCCCTGGACCGCATGGTGCTGTCGGAGGCCGCCGCCCACTTGGCCTTGATGCGGGGGCGCGGGCGTGAGATTACCCTGACCGTCAACTTGTCCGCCCACGCCTTCAACGACCCGGATCTGCTGATCCACTTAAAAAAGGTGATCGCCGACAACCGGCTGAACCCCCGCCAAATCATTTTCGAGATGACGGAGACCGCCGCCGTCGCCGACATCGGCCCGGCGCGGCGGCTGATGGAGGCGATCAACGAAACCGGTTGTCAGTTCGCGCTGGACGACTTCGGCACCGGGTTTTCCTCGTTTGATTATTTGCGGCAACTGCCGTTTGAATACATCAAGATCGACGGCTCGTTCATCAGAAACCTAAGCAGCCGCCCAGACGACCAAGTGTTGGTGAAGGCGATGGTGGACATCGCCGTGGCGTTCAAGAAAAAGACCATCGCCGAGCAGGTGGAGGACGCCAAAACCCTGGCGCTGCTGAAGGAATACGGCGTCGATTACTCGCAGGGCTATTACACCGGCAGGCCGGTGGAAATCAACCAGGCGACACTTTAGGGAAACGCTGATTAACTCCCATCGCCCTGCGGGGGAGAGGGTTGGGGCGGGAGCAAACTGCTGTTTTTAATGCCCTCACCCCAATCCCCCAACGCGAGCGCGAGGTGGCAAAGCGTTAATCAGGGCTTGCTTGACAGCTTTTAAACAAACACAGGCCGGGCTTGCCCCCGCGCCCTAGCCCTAGCCCGCAGATCCGCCACGGCAGAAACCGATCCCCGACATTCTCCGCACCGTGTTCGGTTACCTAGATCCCTATGCAATTATTTGACCCTGAATCTCCCCTCCACATCCTCCGCACTCTGTTCGGCTACACGAGCTTCCGCGGCTTGCAGTCCGAGGCCATCAGTCACCTGTTGGCGGGCGGCGACGCCTTGGTGCTGATGCCCACCGGCGGCGGCAAGTCGCTGTGTTACCAAATCCCGGCGATTTTGCGTCGGGGGACGGGCGTGGTGGTGTCGCCGCTGATCGCGCTGATGGAAGACCAGGTCGGCGCCTTGCTGCAATTGGGCGTGAAGGCGGCCTTTCTGAACTCCTCGCAGAACTTCGACGAACAGCGCGAGGTGGAAGGCCGTTTCCTGGCGGGGGAATTGGATCTGCTGTATGTCGCGCCGGAGCGACTTTTGACCGAGCGCTTCCTGGCGCAGATGGAGCGGGCCAAGGTGGCGCTGTTCGCCATCGACGAGGCGCATTGCGTGTCGCAGTGGGGCCACGACTTCCGCGCCGACTATTGGCAGTTGTCGCTGCTGCACGAGCGCTATCCCAATATCCCGCGCATCGCCCTGACCGCCACCGCCGACGAGCGCACCCGCGTGGAGATCATCCAGCGGCTGGGCTTGGGCGGCGCGAAAGTGTTCTTAAGCGGCTTTGACCGGCCGAACATCCGCTACAGCGTCGGCGCCAAGCGCAACCCCCGCGAGCAATTGCTCAGCTTCATCCGCCGCGAACACGACGGCGACGCCGGCATCGTCTATTGCCTGTCGCGCGCCAAGGTGGAGGAGACCGCCGACTGGCTCAGCGCCAAGGGCTTGTGCGCCCTGCCCTACCACGCCCGCCTGCCGCCGGAGGTGAAGCTGGACAACCAGCGCCGCTTCCTGCGCGAGGACGGCGTCATCGTGGTGGCGACGATTGCCTTCGGCATGGGCATCGACAAGCCGAACGTGCGCTTTGTCGCCCACCTCGACCTGCCGAAAAGCCTGGAAGCGTATTACCAAGAGACCGGCCGCGCCGGCCGCGACGGCCTGCCCGCCAACGCCTGGATGGTCTATGGCCTACAGGATGTCATCGCCTTGCGGCGCATGGTGGAAGAGTCGGAGGCGGACGAGCTGCACAAGCGCGTGGAGCGCCACAAGCTGGACGCCATGCTGGGCTTTTGCGAACTGACCTCCTGCCGCCGGCAGACTTTGCTGGGCTATTTCGGCGACCGGCTGGACCAGCCCTGCGGCAACTGCGACAACTGCCTTAACCCTGCGCAAACCTGGGACGCCACCGAGGCGGCGCGCAAGGCGCTGTCTTGTGTGTACCGCACCGGCCAGCGCTTCGGCGCGCGCCACACCGTCGATGTGCTGCTCGGCAAGGCGACCGAACGGGTCGGCCGCTTCGGCCACGACCGCCTCAGCACCTTCGGCATCGGCAAAGATCTGGCCGAAGCGCAATGGCTGTCGCTGTTCCGGCAACTGGTCACGCAGGGGTTCTTGGCGGTGGATCTGGAGGGGCATGGCGCATTGCGGCTGACCGACGCCTGCCGGCCGCTGCTGCGCGGCGAGCAGCCGCTGCGGCTGCGCCGGGAGGAGGATGCCAAGACCAAGCGCGGCGGCGGCGAGGCGAAGCGGGGCGGCGGCACGCGCTTCGCCGCCGACGTGGACGAAAGCCTGTGGCAGGATTTGCGCGCGCTGCGCAAACGCTTGGCCGACGGGCAAGGCGTGCCGCCCTACGTCATCCTGCATGATTCGGTGCTGTTGGAGATGGTGCAGCGCCGCCCGCAGAACCGCGAACA
This sequence comes from Candidatus Methylumidiphilus sp., assembly GCA_046089945.1. Lineage (GTDB taxonomy): Bacteria > Pseudomonadota > Gammaproteobacteria > Methylococcales > Methylococcaceae > Methylumidiphilus. The sequence continues at coordinate 6,684 of JBJSYU010000185.1, read as the reverse complement.
ACTCTGGCGCATCACCGGCATCGGCGAGCGCAAGCTGGAACAGTACGGCGATGAATTTTTGCAAGCCATCCGCAGCCACGCCGGCGGCACCGGGGAACTGCTGACGGTGGCCACCGCCGAGGACAGTCTGGCGCTGTTCCGGCTCGGCATGGGCGTGGAGCAAATCGCCGCCCGGCGCGGACTGAAGGCCGGCACCATTTACGGCCATCTGGCGCAATTCATCGCGCTGGGCGAGTTGGACGCGCTGGAAGTCACGGGGCTGACCAGGGAGGAGGCCGACCACGTCAGGGCCGTTTGGCTGGCCCTGCCGTTGGCGGAGCGGACTGTCGCCATCAAGCCGCTGTTCGAGGCGTTGGAGGGACGTTATGACTATGGGATTTTGCGCTGTCTGCGCGCCAACTGGGAGACGCCCGCCGGTCAGCCGTAGGCAAGTTGGATCATCTCATAATATTGGCCCACTTCGACGCCCAGGCCGGCGGCGCTGCCCACACTGGCAATCCGGTAATCCGCAGTCTTCTTGGCCATATCGACCACGCGCTCGGCGGCGCCGCGCGCCGGATCGCGCACCACCAGGATTTGCGGCCGCAGCGGCTGCTTGGCGTTCGACTCCAAGACAATCCCGACTTCCCCGGAATTCAGCTCCACAATGCTGCCGGGGGGGTAAATCCCCAAATTGGCGACAAAGGTGTTGGTGATGGCGGAATCGATTTTGCCGCCTTTGGCCAGCTTCCGCAGCGCCGACACCGCGCCCAGATGATCCAGCGCAGGACGGTAAGCCCTAGCCGTTATCAAGCCCTCGTATTTGTCCACCACCGCGACAATCCGGCAGCACAAACTGATCTCCCCGGCCTCCAGCCCCCTGGGGTAGCCCGTGCCGTCGAGATGCTCGTGGTGCGCATAGGCGACATCGGCGGCGGCGTCCTGGGTGGCCCGCCCGGACAGCAAAATGTCCCGCCCGCGCTTGGCGTGGCTTTGCATGACCGCCATCTCCGCGCCGTCGAGCCTGCCCGGCTTGTTCAGCAGGTAATCGGGAATCCCCAGCAAACCCACATCGTGCAGCAAGGCGGCGACGCCCAGCTCCTCCAGCTTGGCGGCGGTCAAGCCGAGTTGCAGCCCAAGGACTATCGAATTGATGCAGACATTGACCGACTGTTGGGTGGCGAGCAAGTCCTTGCCGCGCAGGCGGGACAGCAGCATCATCGCCTCCGGCTTGCCGACGACGGCGGCCACGCATTCCGCCACCGCCGACTTGGCCAATTGGATGTCCGGGCTGCGGCCTAGGCAAATGCCCTCCAAAAAGGCTTTGATCAATTCCGCCGTCTGCCGGCCGATGGCGCTGGCGGAATGCAGGTCTTGCTGCGGCATGGCGGCGCCTTGCTCGGCTAAGAAGGACGCCACGGTATGCTCGCCTATCGTCACCTCGACAGCCTCGGTCTGCCGCATGTCGATGTGGACAAACTGGCAATGTTTCCGCACCGCCGCAAGGTCGGCGGCGGTGCCCAGCTTGAATCCGGGCGGCGCAAACGGCGTCTCGGCCCACGGACGATCCAAGCCGGCCACGAACATGCATAGGCGCAGGTCGCACACAGGAAGTCTGACCTTTTCCATCAGGACTCCGCCGACAAAGTGAAATTGACCCGCCCTAAGCCGCGCCCTCTGCCGCCATCCAGACGCCACTGCCGGCAATGGTCAAGATGGTTTTGCAGCGACAACTCGGCAATCCGGCGCGTATCGAAGGGGCCTTGGACGCCTTCGCGGGTCTCATAGAACCATTGCATGGTTCCACTGAAGGGGCTTCTCTCAGAATAAACACGGTTGGACGTGAACATAGCGTAACCTCTGCGTAATCGGGCGGCGTGTGCCGTATGACAGCTAGGCTGCAAGAAATTTGCCATGAAGGTTGCAAGGCTGCTCGGCCGGCGGATCAGGCCGATACGGCAGATGCCCTGCCCTTATTCTGCGAAAAAGCCCATGCCGCGCTCGCAATTTGCGTCGCGTTTTGGATTCAGTGGCGACATGCGGCGTGATGCGCAAAATTAAGCGCTGGCTGAAGCAGCTTGCTAAAGTCAGCCCCCCCGCAGCGGGAGGGTTGGGGTGAGGGTCTGCAAAACCAATCGTTGCACCAAATGGCGCGCGCCCGTCTTTCGGAATAGGTGCGCCCATAGGTAAGAAATGCCGACCTTGTAAATCCGGCAATTTTTGCGGGCCACTTTCGCGGTGATTTCCGGCTCAAAGCCAAAGCGGTTTTCTTCGATTCTAATGCTTTGGATCATATCGCGGCGGATCGCCTTGTAGTAATTCAGGATGCGCATCGCGCACCGTTCACGGCTCCCGAACATTCCAATGGATTTGAAAACATCAGCAGCGCCCCCGCAAAATCCAAATCCGTTGTGGTGTTTAAGCATCCGCTAAACGATGCGCGATGCGCACCCTACACGACTTTTTGCCTGCCCACCGATTATGCCGAGTTCCGCGTGGGCAGACGATAGAGCCGTCTGCACACTACCGGGCTTTTCTTTGATTCGATTCTTGCTGACGAACCAACATAGCTTGAGTTCGCTTCCGCCAAAACTCTAATTGCTCTTGTGAGGACATACCTGCTATTAACTTTGCAACATGTTCAGCACCACGCCGTTTTAGCACGACGCATTCAGGTTCACGAATCATCGTTGTCATAATTGATAATCTCCAATGGAGAATAAATGCCAATTTGACCGTAGCCGTTAAGTGTGTTCACAGCATTATATTTTGGTATTTTATCGAAATGCACGATGTGTTTGAAATTCCAGCTTACTATAAGGTTGCACTGCGTTACTGTGGCAATTGCGACATGTAAAGCATCTTCGGCAGATTTTGGGGTAACAACACCTGACTTGATATATTGCTGCTGAAGCAGAAGCATTTCTTCGGTGACTTGGGCGATTTCGGCAATGGCTTCATAGCGGGAGAAAAAATCACGAATTTTCGGAGGTGCTGGCTCTATTTCTGCCTCGACAATTGCGGATGTTACAATTACAAACCGCCCCGCATCTATCTCAGAAAATAATTGCTTAGTGGGTTCGGCGAACTCTTTATCAAACATTCCAGCAAAAACCGACGTGTCCGCGTAGATTCTCATATCTTGCTATGCGCATTACTTTCGTGTTGCTTTCAGCGAAAATATTGGGCAACGATAAAGCCGTTGCCCGACCTACTCGGCTTCGTAATATGGATTGGCCGTAGGGTGGGCAGGCGTCTTTTTGCCTGCCCACCGATTATGCCGAATTCCGCGTGGGCAGACGATAGAGCCGTCTGCCCACCCTACCGGGCTGTATGCGTTTCTTGATGTTTTGACTTGAATTGATAAAGAACGCTGCCCATGAACACTTGCAGCTAAAATGTCAACTGAAGGGGCATTGCCTATTGTAAGACTTGCATGAATCCCTCTTACTGCAAGCCCGTAAGAGACAAAATATTGGCCTGCTGTCCCTACGAATTGTGACTTACCTGTTGTTGCCATTGTTACCCCTTCTTTGCCTAACGCCCGCGATCAGCGCCCCGCGCCACCCCCACAAAACCCGAAAACACCAAGTCGCTTCGTGGCGCGGGTGCGCTGGATCGGATCGTTAGGCTTTCTTCTGAATCGGTGCGCACGATAAAGCCGTGCGCACCCTACAAGGCTACCCGGCTGATCCTCTTAATCCCCGGATTGTTTCTCCACCTCATTCAACTTCAACTTTGCGGCCTCCAAATCTTTCTTTGCATAATCGCTGTCTTGATAAGCTGCAATTGATCGCCGAAAGTCTGCAATGGCATTATCCCGCTCACCTTTAGCTTGATACGCGAGTCCTCGGTTGTAGCAGTAATCCCCGATGCCACCCGAATTCAAATTGATAGCGGTTGTGTAGTCTATGATTGCAAGGTCATACTCCTTTTTCAAATGGTATGCCTTGCCACGTAATAAATAATATGGGGCATCATCGCTCTTAGGTTTCACTATAAGAGATATTGCTTTCGTATAGTCTGCAATCGCTTCATCATATTTGCCTTTATTTACATAAAGTTGCCCCCGCATAAAATACGCAGAGCGATATTTTGGATCAAGACTAATCTCTTTGGTGTATTCCGCAATGGCCTCATCGGTCTTGCCTTTTAACATGAGTCCTAATCCACCACCCTTAAAGAAATCACCGGACGCACTGCTTACTAGAAGCAGCATCGTGATAATTATCCAGAATACATTTTTGAATAGCATGATTAGATTCCCCTTATTTTTGATGCCTAACTTTGATTTGTACACCCGAAATGGCGTCTTTTTCTACGCCTGACAGGTGTATAATGTAGACTCTACGCTCCAACCCCGTTGCTTGTCAACACCCCGGCATAAAAAAAACGCCCCAATAGAAAAAGCAAACGCACCTGCCGTTCGCAGGCCAAACCCTAGCAATTTTAAGGCCGCTATTTCCCGGCAAAAGCCACAGTCTATTGCCTGGCGCGGGCAGTTGACCGCCTGTGTGGATTCCTTCCGATGGCAGGCTGTTTGAGGTGGCCGTGAGTATGGCATTCGGCAAGATCGATATTCGGTGAAGCGGGCCAGTTTGCCATCCTTGGGCGCTGGATTCCGGCGTCCGCCCGGCATGACGGAGATTCTTCCAGCATGGGCTGCACCCTCTTGCCAATCAGCTTTCTACCCACCCCGGCTTGATTGCATTCCAAGGCCGACGCGACTATTGCAGGCCGCGTCGCCCTATTTTTCATGGAGCGGCGGCAGCGCCGCGCCGCAGTTTAGGCAATAGTTCGCCTCGTCCTCATGCCCGCGCTTTCCGCAGCCGTTACACAAGCGCTGCGAGCGCCGGTGGTCTTGGCGGCGCATCTCCTGGTTGAGTTCGGCGGTGAATATGCCGGTCGGCACGGCGATGATCGCATAGCCGATCACCATCACCACCGCCGACACCGCCCGCCCCAAATCCGTCTTCGGCGTGATATCGCCAAAGCCCACCGTGGTCAATGTCACCACCGCCCAGTAAATGCTCACCGGGATATTGGTGAAGCCGTTCTCCGGGCCTTCGATCAGATACATCGTCGCGCCGAACACGACCAGCAGCGTGGAAATGGTGAACAGGAACAGCAGTATCTTCAAGCGGCTGGCCTGCAAGGCGTTCAGCAGCAGGTTGGATTGGTTGATGAAGCGCACCAGTTTCAGCACCCGGAATATCCGCAGCACCCGCAAAATGCGGATGACCAATAAATAGTGCGTCCCCGGCATGAACAGGCTGGCGTATGAAGGCAGTATCGACAGCAGGTCGATCATTCCGTAAAAACTGAAAATATAGCGCAACGGCTTGCGGATGCAGAAAATCCGCAGCAGGTATTCGGCTGTGAACAACGCGGTGAAAACCCATTCGGCGCGGTATAAGGCTTGCCCGTATTTCTGGTTGATCTCGGCGACGCTGTCTATAATAATCGCGGTCGAACTGGCGAGAATGCACAGGATCAGCACAATATCAAACCAGCGCCCGGCCGGGGTGTCGGCGTGGTAAATGATTTGGTACAGCTTATGCCGCAGGGCGTCGATACGGTCGGACATAGGAATTCTCCACAACAACGCGGCAATATTTAGCCGCCGCACAGCGCCAAAAAATCGTCCGCCAGCAAGTCGGCCACCACCGCCTCGCTGACACTTTGCAAACCCTTCCAAGCCGGCACACTATTCACTTCGATGACCGTATACCGGCCGTCGGCGTCGCGGATAATGTCCACCCCGGCATAGGCCATGCCGATGGTTTTCACTGCGTCCTCAGCCAAGCCGCACAAAGCCGCATCGTCCAGCCCGACGCGCTCGCAGCGCCCGCCCTGGGCGACATTGTTCAGCCAACTTAGGCCAAAGCGGCGCATCGCCGCGACGGTTTTGCCATGGATCACAAACACGCGGAAATCGTGCGAGGACTCGGCGCAATGCACGAAGCGCTGTAGGTAATAGACGCCGTGGCTGTCCGCCAACTGCGCCAAGTCTTCAAGCCGCTGGTGGCGCTGCACGCCTTCGCCCTGCGAGCCAAACAAGGGTTTGCTGACCAGATGGTGGCCTAGCGCCAATTCGCGCCGGGCAATATCCAGCGCGGCTTCGCGCTGGCTGACCACCCAGGCCGGCGGCGTGGCGATGCCGGCTTGGCGCAGCAAAAAACTGGTCATGCCTTTGTCCACGGTGCGTTCGATGGCCCTTGCGCTGTTGTACACCGGAACGCCCAGATGCTCCAAGGCATGCAGGATGTCCAGATAAAACGTCACCTGCTCCAGCGAGCCGCCCGGCACGCCGCGCACAAACGCGCCGGCCGGTAGTTTTTCGGCAAAGCCCGGCATGGCGACCGGCGGGCCGTCGCCGGCCAAATCTAGCAGGCAGGCGGTCAGTGAGACATAGTGCGCGGCATAGCCACGCGCCGCAAACGCGCGCCGCAGACGCGCACCGTGCCAGCCGGGGTCGTCGGTGAAGATGGCGATTTCGCCTAGGGTGGGGGGATTCAAGCGGTTCAGCATCCTCTTAAATGTTTGGCGTTCCACCGCAATGCCGCCTCGGAGAGGACGCCGTAAAAAATGGCAATATTGCCACGCCCAAGCCCGGCGTGGAAACCTTGCGCCCTGTTGGAGCGCCGGCTTCCAGCCGGCGTTTTTGGCCTGGCTCGCGGGCGCCGCGCTTGCAGCCGCTTGGCG
>JBJSYU010000184.1:0-8376 GCA_046089945.1 Candidatus Methylumidiphilus sp. | reverse complement strand
TTAAATTATTTGTTGTATTTGTTTCCTTTTTTAGTTTAATATATTTCTCTTTCGCTTCCATATATTTATTATATGCTTCTGTTAAATCAATATTTATATGTTCTAATTTATCATCTTTTTTTCTTTTGTTCCTATCATATCTATAATATTATATTTTTTATACCATTATTGTTCTCATTATAATTGCTGTTACTAAATAAGGGTCGCAATTTGAACTTGGTCTTCTATCTTCAAAATAACCACATTTATTTTTATATGTTTCATTTCCAATTCTTATTGATGTATTTCTTCCTCCAACACTATAAGTAAATTCATTATATGATGCTGTTTCATGTTTTCCTGTAATTCTTTCTTCATTTCCTGATCCATATACTTTCATATGTTCTAAATGATTTTTATTTAATTTATATATTGCTTCACATATATATTCTAAACCTAATTTATGACCACTACCATTCCAATCACCTTTTAATGGTTTTGGTTTAAATTTTATAACAACATTATATTTCTTATAATTTACATAAAATATATCTAGCAGTCCATAAATAATCACCTTGTTATATTCCATTACAAAGTGCAATTTGAAATTGTTGACGCTATGGATCCAGAAATACTTTTAGGGATGGAGGCATCTCTCAATGGCAAGCAACTTCGGCTGAGCGACGACTGGGAAGGGTTCCCAGCAATTCTCTGCGCAGAATTTTCCACGGAACACATTGCGGAGCAGCCTGTTTGGGAATTCCATCTGCAGTTCCCCAGGCTGGTTTCGCCGATGGAGAACGGCTCCGACGATGAGCGCAGGCTGGCGATACGGATGCGCTCACTAAGACTGGCCCTAGTCAATTAGGCCGCATACTGGCCGTTGCCAACATACCCTGAATGCAAACCAACCCTTACCTGGAAAATTGGCTCGACCATCTTCGTCAACTTCTGCCGCCGGCGGGCTTGATACATGTGGGCGCAGGCACAGGCCAAGCAATCCGCCGTTACGCTGAATGGAGCGCACCCAGCGTTTTGTTCGTCGAAGCCGAAGAAAGCCTGCTCGACAGGCTTGCCCGCGCCATCCAGCCGCATCCGGGTTGGCTGTGCCGGGCCGCCTTGTTGAGCGACCATGACGGAATGCAAGATTTTTATGTGGCATCCAATCCAAGCGAAAGCGGCATCCTGCCGCCCGAAAGTCTGGCGGGGCTTTGGCGTAACCTGAAGGCCCGCGAGCGCCGCCGACTGTATGCGACGACATTGGACGTTTTTCTGGCGGGCGCAGAGCCGCCGCCTTCCCCCAATTGGCTAGTTGTCGATTGCCTGCCGGCGTTGCCTGTTATCAAAGGCAGCGGCGAGCGCCTCGACGGCTGGGACATTATCATGGCCCGCGTCATTATCGATAGCGGCCTGCTACCGAACCACGGTGCCACCAAAGCCGAACTCGACGCCTTTCTGGAGTCGCACGGTTTCCGCTGCCTGACCTGCCAAGAGGAGCGGCAACCGATGGTGGGCTGCGCACTCTACATCCGCGACTGGAAATCCGTGCTTGGCCTGCGCCTGACCAACCTGCTGGCGGAGGCCAAGCACCAGGCCACGCTCGCCACCGAACGCCAGCGACTGGCTGAACAGCTCGCCGAGTCGCTGGACGGAAAAACCCGGCAGGCCGACGGCCTCGCTGCCCGGCTGGCCGAGGCCGAGGCCGAAATCCAGCGCCAGGCCACGCTCGCCGCCGAGCGGCACCAGCTGGCCGAACAGCTGGCCGAGTCTTTGGACGGAAAAACCCGGCAGGCTGACGGCCTTGGTGCCCGGCTGGCCGAAGCCGAGTCCTGGGCCGCGGTCGCGCAGAGCGAGCTTGCCAGAGCCAGCGCCAACGCCAAGGATCGGGCGCAAGAAAACGAGTTTCTACTGCTCCAACTCCACCAGATCCAACAGGAACATGAATCATGCCTGATAAAGCTTCAGGCATCCGGGGGCATCAGCCAGTCCCTCGCCGAAGCGCAAGAAACTATCGCCGCCAATAAGGCAAAAATCGCAGCGTTAGCGAAGCAAGCCGAAGAGCAAGCCCACAGCCGGGTTGGGCTGGCCGCCTTGGTGGCGGGGCTGCAAGCCCGGATCAAGCAGCTTACCACCGACGGTGCCCAGGGAGTGCAAAAACTGGCGCCGCGCAGCACCAAGATTCTGACCGTCGTCGACAACGCTTCACAGTTCGCGTGGCAAAACGAGTTCGAGGCAATCCCACTGGATCCGGACGCAGAGCCTGAGCAGGCCGCTGCCGCTTTGGTCGAAAGCGCCACTGATGCCGAAGCCAACGCGGACGACGCAGCCAGGCAACCTGTGCTTGACGCCCTCGCCAACGCCAAAGACCAGGGTATGCCCATCGTTTTCTGGGACAACCGTCCGCCGAAGGATGGCGCAAACATTTCACCGTTTGCCAAACTCGCTGACATGGTTTTTGTGGGTACATCTGGCGCACTGGGCGAGTACGCGCAGGCAATGCCGGAGGTAAAGATCGGGATTATGCCGCTTGCCGCCAATCCTCGCGTCTTCAACCCATCTGGGCGGTCGTTTGGCGGGGAAGCTGGGACGATTTGCGCCTATGGCCTGCCCGACCCGTCGGGCGGCGACAAAGCCTTACAGTCCAACCAGATGTTTTTATCCGTCTTACGGGCTTTTGAAGGCGAGGTCTGCGGGCGCGGACTAACCGCCGAGGGCAGCGTCGTCGCTCGCCCTGACGCCAGCCTGTCCGCTGTTCTGGAGGCGGATATTTACCGGCGTTTTAGGTTGTTCCTCAACGTGGACTCGCTGGCCAAGGCCATGGTGCCTCGGCGCGTGTATGAGGCGCTGGCCTGCGGCACGCCGGTGGTTTCCGCGCATTCAGCGGCCATCGATGAAGCGTTCCCCGGCATTGTGCAGGTGGCATCCAATGCCAAGGAAGCCAAGGCGGTCTGCAAGCACCTCCTATCCGACGAATGGGATTGGCTCAAGCTTTCCCACTGCGGCTATCGGGAGGTGATGCTTAAGCACACCTACCGGCAGCGCGCCGATTTGCTGTTGGACACTATTGGCTTCGCCTCTCCGGTTGGGCCGCCGCTGGTCTCAATCATCATGGCGACGATGCGCCCGCATATGACTGAGCGTATCGTCGCCAATATCGGTCGACAATCACATCCGCGAGTGGAAGTGATCGTGGTGACACAAAACTATGCGGAGTCGGAAGTCAGCCACTTGAAGGAATCCCTGGCCACCTGGGCCAAGAACATCGAACGGCTTGTGGTGATCGAGATGGACGGCGGAACCACGCTAGGGGCGCGGCTGAATATTGCAATAGGCGAATGCAGAGGCGAATCTGTCGCCAAGATGGACGACGACGACATCTACTTCGCAAACTACCTGCAAGATATGCTTATTCCGTTTTCTTTTGGCGACTATGGCATTGTCGGAAAGCGGGAGTCTTTCATTTATTTAGAAAGCCAAGACAAGACATTTATCAGGTACAAGGGGGACAGCCATAAGCCGAATCAATTTGTGGCGGGGCCAACGTTCGTGATGAGGCGGGAAATTTTCCAGGCTATCGGCGGCTTCGCCGATGTCGGTTGTAGCGAGGACAGCGGACTGCTGCATGCCGCGAGCCAGGCTGGCATTGGCGTTTATGCGTCAGATCCTTTCAATTTTGTCCAATGCCGGTTTAAATCGGTGGCGTCGCACACTTGGCAGGTTGGCGATAACTTCTTTTTGGATAGGAGCGTCGCCGTCGGCCCCGGCCTTGCCGAGGAAACCATTGCCCTCTAACGGCGGCTGGATGTTATAATGCCCCCACATTATGGCATGGAGATATAGGAACCCCCATTGATACAGTACGCCAGCCCCTTCTAAGGTGTAAAAATCAACCGATTGATTAAAAAAGAAAAAATTTGCTGTTAAGCCTGAAATTTTGCTTGCAACCCATTGATATTTATGGGTTGCCTTGAAAAGGCTGATACATTACGCCAGGCAAGCGGAGAGTCGCCGATAGGAAAGACGCTATCCCGCTGCCTATGGTCAGCAGGTAGCAATGCAAGGGCGCAGGCAGAACGCGACAGTCCATTCAAACACAACCCTAAAGCAAGGTAGTCGGCTGCAAAAATTATGTCGCTAAAAGTCCTTATCGTTTTCGGAACCCGGCCCGAAGCTATCAAAATGGCACCGGTGGTGACCGCCCTGCGGCAAGCCCCCGGTCTCGAAACCCATGTCTGCGTCACCGCCCAGCATAGGCAAATGCTCGACCAGGTGTTGGAGCTGTTCGAGATACGGCCCGACATCGACCTCAACATCATGAAGCCGGGCCAGGATCTGACCGACATCACGGCCGCCATCCTGCTCGGCCTGCGGTCGGTGTTGAAACAGGGCTGCTACGACTGGGTCTTGGTGCACGGCGACACCACCACCACACTGGCGACCAGCCTCGCCGCGTTTTATGAGAAGACGGCGGTGGCCCATGTCGAGGCGGGCCTGCGCACCGGCAACCTGTATGCACCGTGGCCGGAAGAGATGAACCGCAGCGTCGTCGGGCGGCTGGCGGCGCTGCACTTCGCGCCCACCGCCGCCGCCAAGGCCAGCCTGCTGCGCGAGGGCGTCGCCGAGGCCGCAGTGCAGGTGACCGGCAACACCGTCATCGACGCGCTGCGGCAGACCGTCGGCAAGATCCAGTCCAGCCCGGCGCTGCAGGAGCGCTTCGCGCGGCAGTTCGCGTTCCTCGACCCGGCCAAGCGCCTGATCTGCGTCACCGGCCACCGCCGCGAAAACTTCGGCGATGGCTTCGAGCGCATCTGCCAGGCGCTGAAGGCGTTGAGCGACCGGCCCGACGTGCAGATCGTCTACCCCGTCCACCTCAACCCCTCCGTGCAGGAGCCGGTGCGCCGAGTGCTGGCCGGCGCGCCGAACGTCCACCTGATCGACCCGCTGGACTATCTGCCGTTCGTCTACCTGATGAGCCGCTCCCATCTGGTCATCACCGACTCCGGCGGCATCCAGGAGGAGGCGCCCTCGCTCGGCAAGCCGGTGCTGGTCATGCGCGACACCACCGAACGCCCCGAGGCGGTGGACGCCGGCACGGTCAGGCTGGTGGGCACCGACGCCTTGAAAATCGTCGCCGAGGCGGCGCGGCTGCTGGACGACCCGGCCGCCTACGAGTCCATGGCGCGCGCCCACAACCCTTACGGCGACGGCCTGGCCAGCCAGCGCATCCTCGACATCCTCCGGCAACAGCCCCAACGGCGACTGAATTGACCACATTGCCCGCAGCCCCCTGTGCGCCGCTCCCCCGAGCGCGGTTGCCTCTAGTGGTGCGCCGCCGCCGTGTGCCTCTGCCGATGCGGCAGGCCAACGACAGGCTGTGCTAGGCAGCGGCATGGACGCTTGGTGGGAAAGCCTGACTGCGGTCAGGGTGCGCACTGAGGACATGGTGCGCTGGCGGATCGGCGGGCGAATCGCCTATGTGCTGGGCCACGCGTTGCCATTTTCCAGCAACGGCGACGCGGTGCGCAGCCACGGTCTAGCGCTCGGGCTGGCCACCCATGGGTTTGAGGTGTGTGCGCTTACCCGCCCCGGCTACCCTTGGTTTCTGCCCGGATTTGTCGGGCCTTACGCCGCCAACCAGCACACGCTGGAAGGCATCCGCTATATTCATCCAGACCGGCAGCCTGACTGCGGCGAAAGCCAGACCAAGGCCGACGCGGACATCTACGCCAAATGGTTCCGCCTGTTCAAGCCATCCGCTGTGCTGGCCACGTCCGAACCTGGCAGTGCGTTGCCCGCGTTGCTGGCGTCCCGGCAGACAGGGTTGCCGTTCATCTACGAGGCGCGGGAACTCGCAGACGCGGACAACGCCGCCGTGGCGCAGGCCGCCGACTGCGTCGTTACTCTCGGCCAGCAGATGGCTGAGGAACTCGTCCGCCGCGGCGTGGCGCACGGCAAGATCAGTATTGTCCCCCACGCTCTTCCCTCCCTCCCGCGTCTGCCTGCCAAAAACATGCGGCTGGCGCGGCGGCTAGGCTTGAACCGCTGCCGGGTGGTGGCCTACATCGGTTCGCTGGCTCCCTGCGAAGGTCTGGACGATCTGCTGGCCGCTTGCGCCCTGCTTCGGCGGCAAGGACTTGCCGTCAAGCTGTTGATCGTCGGCGCATCCAACTCGCTTGTCCAGGCAGAAGCGGACGACCCTGCCCTCGACCGCCTGCAAGGCGTCGCACAGACGCTCGGCCTGGCGGGCCACGTCGTCTTCAGGGGCCGCGTCAGCCACGCCGAAATTGGACACTACTATGCGCTGGCCGATGTCGTCGCCCTGCCCCGCAGGTTAGGCCCGTCCGCACCGTGGGCGTTGCCGCTGAAGGCGGTGGAAGCGCTGGCTTGTGGCCGTCCGCTGGTGGTGTCCGCCGCCGGGCCACTGGCGGAGTTGGCGGAGGAGGCCAGGCTCGGCATTGGCTTTCGGGCTGGCGACTGCGACGAGTTGGCCGTCGCCTTGCGCCTCGCGCTGGAAGACGACGTCTGGCGCCGCGAATCGTGCGCACAATCACGGCGCTGGGTGGCCGAACAGCGCCTGTGGGAAGCGGTGGCCAAGCCCTTGGTCGCTCAGCTGCGGCAGATCGGCGTGGAGCCGGTGGCACCGCCGGCGTCCGCCCAGTTGCCGGTCGGAGCTGGAAAACTCCGCGTTGCCGCCGTCATGGACGAGTTCAGCGAACTCGCCTTCGCGCCAGAGTGCGAGCTGCTGCAGATCCGTCCAGACACTTGGCAGGCGCAGATCGCCGCCTTCAAGCCCGACCTGCTGTTCATAGAGTCCGCATGGAAGGGCGTTGATGGGCTTTGGCACGGCAAAGTCGCGCTTGACCGGCAAGTGCTCGCGGCAGCCGTGGACTGGTGCAAGTCACAACGGATTCCCACCTTGTTTTGGAACAAAGAGGATCCCTTCTACTTTGAGTCCCTGCTTGCGACAGCCGGGCTTTTTGATTTTGTGTTCACTACCGACATCGACTGCGTCCCGCGCTACAAGCGCGCTCTGGGGCACGACCGGGTGTTTTTGCTCCCGTTTGCGTGCCAGCCTACCCTGCACAACCCCATCGAAAAATACGCTCGCAAGGATGCGTTTTGCTTCGCGGGGGCATACTATGCGTACTTTGCCGAGCGGACGCGCGACCTGGGCCATCTGGTTCCGCAATTGGCCGAGATCCGGCCAGTGGAAATATTCGACCGCTACCGCAGCCAAGACGACAACATCAGCCACCGATTCCCGCCGGAATACCAGCCCCACATCGTCGGCGCTTTGCCGTTCGGGCAGATCGACCAAGCCTACAAAGGCTACCGCTATGCGCTGAACCTGAACTCGATCAAGCAGTCGCAGTCGATGTTCTCGCGCCGGGCATACGAGTTGCTCGCATCCAACACCCTAACCGTCAGCAACTTCTCGCGCGGCCTGCGGCTGTTCTTCGGCGACCTCGTCATCAGCAGCGACGACGGCGCGGAAATCCTCCGCCGCCTGCGCCCGCTCACCGACGACGGGGAGGCCGCCGGCAAGCTGCGCCTGGCCGGGCTGCGCAAAGTAATGCTCGAACACACGTATGCCCACCGCCTAGCCTATGCCGCAGGGAAGGCGCTGGGCCGGCCGGTCGGCCTCCCCCTGCCCCCCATCCTGGTGTTGGCGCGGGCCTCAAACCGAGCCGAACTGGATGCGCTGCTTGGCCACTGGCGGCGCCAGCGCTATGCCGACATGCGGCTGCTCATCATTGCCGACGCGGCGCTGGCCGGGCAGATGCCAGCAGATCCGTGCGCCGCCCATCTGCCGCTATCGGCTTTGGCGGGTAAAGCTTTGGGCGACATCATTGGCGGTGCCCAATGGCTGGCGGGCTTGGTTGCGGGCGATTATTACGGCCCGTACTACCTGCTGGACATCGCGTTGGCCACCCGCTACAGTAAGGCTTCTGCCATCGGCAAGCGCGGTCGTTACGAGTTCAGCGGGCAAGGTGTCGCGCTGTGCGAGGCGGAATGCGTTTACCGCCACAGCGGTGAACTGCCGGCGCGCAGTGCCGCCGTGGACTGCGGGCAAGTCGCTGGCGAGGACGCGCTGGTATGGCTGGAGAGCCTGCCGCATCGCGCTTACCGCATGGACGGTGCCTTGGCCATAGATCCCTACCATTACTGCCGCGACGCCGGCACAGCCCCGTCGGCAGCCATCGCCGCACGTGTCGATGGCTCTGACCTGTACGCTGGGCTTGAGGTTTGCGCCGCGCAAGAACGCGCCGAAGCCGCCGGCGCGCGCCAACGGTTGCCGGGTTGGCCGCGGCGGGTGGGCCAGGCCAAAACTCACCCGCCTGGCTTCGACGGCGGGCAAGCTTCGGCGGTGCTGGAGCAGGCCGGATACCTGCTGGT
>JBJSYU010000183.1:0-4921 GCA_046089945.1 Candidatus Methylumidiphilus sp. | reverse complement strand
GATTTAGGCCACCTAGACAGGGTGCGAATACTCGACAACAAAAGCCAACGCCTAGCCCTGCTATGCGTTGGCGCCTGCCTAATTCTTCAATTTTGCCGGCTTCTGCTTCTTCTTGCCTTTGCTTTCCTTTTTCGGGCCTTTGTCTTTTGCTTGTGTGTCCATGAGTTGCTCCTCATTTGCTTGCTAGTGGAAGATAAACCTAAGGAAAATCCGGTGTTCCCACCGGTTCCCGGCGGAAAGAATGCGCCCGCCGCCGGGCGCTGTCAACTGGGAGAATGGCGCGAAACTGTTAAACTAGCGCGCGACGCAACCGCAGGCCCGCCGTCCAAGCCCATGCGCAGCCACTCGCCCCCGGCGCGATAGTCCCGACACCGCTTCGCATGCGAAGCCAAAAACCGGGCCGACGCTGTCCGGCTGGCGGCGCAAGCCCATTCAATAACGAGGAGCAAACCATGAACAAGCCAGTGGCGATTATCGGCATGGGCGAAATGGGCGAATTATTCGCCCACGCTTTTTTAAAACTAGGCCATCCTGTTTACCCTATCGTGCGCGGCATGGATTTGGCGTCCATCGCAACAGCCCTTCCCGACCCGGAACTCGTGCTGGTGGCCGTCGGCGAAAACCAATTGCACGGGGTATTGAACACCCTGCCATCGCCTTGGCGGGGCCGCTTGGCGTTGCTGCAAAATGAGTTGCTGCCCCGCGACTGGCAGCAGCATGGCATCACCGATCCGACGGTGATTGTCGTGTGGTTTGACAAAAAACCCGGTCGGCCTTTTGTCGCGGCGACGGCTACGCCGGTCTGCGGGCCGAAGGCGGAGTTAATCGCCCAGGCATTGGAAACTCTCGCAATCCCCTGCCATACTGTGCCACGGACAGAGTTGCTGTATGAATTGGCCAGGAAAAACCTGTATATCCTGACTATCAACATTGCCGGCCTGATGCTGGCGCCCGGCGGCACCGTCGGGGAACTCTGGGACAACAGCCGCGACTTGGCTGACAAGGTCGCGGCGGATATCATCAGCGTGCAACAAGCCCTCGCCGAGTGCGAACTGCCGCGCAAGCGCCTGCTGGACAGCCTGCCGGACGCGATTGCCGACGACCCCGGACACCTCTGCCTAGGCCGCAGCGCCCGCGAACGCCTGCGCCGCACCCTGCAAAATGCGCAAGCCCAGGGCATCCGCGCGCCCAGCCTGAAAGCGATTGCCGAAACCTTGGCCGCACAGCACGGCGAAAGCCTATGACCACCTTAAAATACCTCAACCATTACCCCGAACACCTGCAAGCGCAAGTCCGCCAACTGCTTGCCGAAGGCCGTTTGACGGCGGTATTGGCCAAGAAATACCCCGGCAAGCACGATATCCGCACCGACAAGGCGCTGTACGAGTATGTGCTGGAACTGAAAAACCGCCACCTGCGCAACGCCGAACCCTTGAGCAAAATCGTCTACGACAACACCCTGCACATCATCAAAAACGCCCTAGGCACACACAGCACCGTGTCCAGAGTGCAAGGCGGCAAGCTGAAAGCCAGGCGCGAAATCCGCGTCGCCAGCCTGTTCAAAACCGCCCCTCCGGAGTTTCTGAAAATGATCGTCGTGCATGAGCTGGCGCATTTGAAGGAGCGCGAACACGACAAAGCCTTTTACCAACTGTGTACACACATGGAACCGGATTACCATCAACTGGAATTTGATTTACGGCTTTATTTGACGCAGTTGGAGCTTGGGGATTAGCGGACGCAAGCGCATGGCTTGCATCCGTTTTGGCTTGGTAGGGCACGAGACTGTGCAAGAATTCACCCCGCATCTCTTGTAATGGCCTAATCGGAGAGGAGTTTAATCAGTTGGATATGGGGTTGATTGGTTTTCAAAAGACTCCTGAGGCTGTTCCAGGCCACGAGCGGTGCGGCCTGCGGATGCCCGTCAGGAATGCCATAAACCAATTAAACCAAACTCCAACACCTCTATCATGGCGGCTTTCTCGTATACTGGGTTTGGTTGTGGCGTTATTCTAATTATCAAAGCCCTTGAAGTCTCTGTTTAGTGGGACTAGGCTATTTGTTTGCTCCATTTGTGTCGCTCATTTTTCTCGTGGTGCATTGGGAAACCACCAATAAGCTTTTCTTGAAAAGTCTCCTAGCTATTCCCTTTGTGATCCCAAGATTTCTTTTTCTGCCTGATGCTGCATTCAACCGCTAAGGCACAGCGCGACGCCGATGCGTCGGCATCGCGCAACCGGGTTATCCAGCGCGCGCTGCCGCGTCCCGCCACTTAGGGTGTCGGCCATAAGCGTCCGTCGTTGTGCCGCTTCCGCCAATCGCGGCTGGCAAATTGTCGGGTTTGCGCCCAACTCTGCCGCGTCCAGCCGACTGCGCCCGTGCTTGGATTGCGCCTTCCCAGCGGCATAATCCATTTACTAGTCGGCGCAATCCGGCCCGGCCAAGCCAGCCTGCACTACGCTTTCCGCCCTAGAAAGACCCCTGCCGATGGCTTTAGGCACACCCAACGCGGATAATCGCTTGGGCTTTTGGCCCCGCTGTTGCTAGGGTTTACAGCAACAACAGGGCGCTGCCCTGGCACTGACCACAATTTGACACGAGGAGCGAGTAACGATGCGATTGGGCATGATTGGTTTGGGCCGCATGGGCGGCAATATGGTGCGCCGCTTATTGCGGGCTGGGCATGAATGCGTGGCTTTCGACCAAAACCCGGACATGGCGCAGGCACTGGCGGCGGAGGGTGCGCTGGCGGCGGCGACTTTACAGGAATTTGTCGCGCACCTGCCGGCGCCGAGAGTCGTTTGGCTCATGTTGCCGGCGGCCATCGTCGATGGCGCGTTGACAGAATTGGCCGGGCTGCTGGAACCCGGCGATATTCTGATCGACGGCGGCAATTCCCATTATGTGGAGGATATTCGCCGCGCCAAAACGCTGGCCGAGTCCGGCTTGCAGTATATCGATGTCGGCACCAGTGGCGGGGTATGGGGCTTGGAGCGCGGCTATTGCATGATGATAGGCGGCGAGGCGGAAACGGTTGAGTATCTCGATCCGATTTTCCAAGCCTTGGCCCCCGGCAAGGGCAGTATTGCTGAAACCCCGTCACGTAGCGCGGAAACCAGCGCCGATCAGGGTTATCTGCACTGCGGACAAGCCGGGGCCGGGCATTTTGTCAAAATGGTGCATAATGGCATCGAGTACGGCATGATGGCGGCGTATGCCGAGGGCTTCAATATCCTGCGCCGGGCCAATGTCGGGCAGGTCAGCAAAGCCGCCAGCGCCGAAACCGCGCCGATGAAAAATCCCGAACATTTCCAGTATGATTTCGATTTGGCCGAAATTGCCGAATTGTGGCGGCGCGGCAGCGTGGTGTCGTCGTGGCTGTTGGATTTGACCTCCAATGCGCTGGCGAAAGCCCCGGACTTGGAGAATTTCAGCAGCGCGGTGTCCGACTCCGGCGAAGGCCGCTGGACTATCGCCGCCGCCATCGACGAAGGCACCCCGGCCCCGGTGTTGAGCGCGGCCTTGTTCCAACGCTTCAGTTCCAGGGGCGAGGATAGTTTTGCCTGCAAGATACTGTCGGCAATGCGTTATGAATTTGGCGGACATCGGTGAAACCATGAGCGAAACCCCCGACCTTTCTCAAGCCGTGGCGCGGGCGGGCGACCCTTGCGTGATGGTCATTTTCGGCGCAACCGGGGATTTGACCAAGCGCAAGCTGATTCCCGCGTTGTACAATTTGGCCAAGGCGAAACTGCTGTCGCGCAAGTTTGCGCTGATCGGCGCGGCGTTTGACGATTTGACCGAGGAGACCTTCCGCCAGCAGCTCAACCAGGATATCCACACCTATGCGCTAGGCGAGGTGGACGACAAAGTGTGGGCCTGGCTGGAGAAGCGCATCCATTATGTCAAGGGGGATTTCCGGGACGAGAATTTTTATTGGAAGCTGCGCGATTTGTGCTATTCGGTCGGCGGCAAAAACGCCATCAACGACAACTATTTTTATTATTTGGCGACAGCCCCGGCGTTTTTTGGCGAGATCATCCGCCAACTCGGCAATTCCGGCATGGCCAAAGAAGAGAGTGGGCATTGGCGGCGGGTCATCATCGAAAAGCCGTTCGGCCACGACTTGGAATCGGCGCAGGCGTTGAATAGGGAAATCAAGGATGTTTTGAAGGAGCGGCAGATTTATCGCATCGACCATTACCTGGGCAAGGAAACTGTGCAGAACATTATGGTGTTCCGCTTCGCCAACAGTATCTTTGAACCGATTTGGAACCGCCGTTACATTGACCATGTGCAAATCACCGCCGCCGAGGAAGTCGGTGTGGAGCGCCGTGGGGTGTATTATGAAAATGCCGGGGCATTGCGTGACATGGTGCCGAATCATCTGTTCCAATTGTTGTCGCTGATTACCATGGAGCCGCCCATTTCATTTGAGGCCGACGCGGTGCGCGACGAGCAGACCAAGGTATTGCGGGCGATACAAACCCTGACCCCAGAGGATGTGCTGAGCCAGACGGCGCGCGGGCAATACCATGAGGGTATTGTCGATGGCGTGACTCATGCCGGTTATCGCACGGAGGAAAAAGTCGCCGGCGATTCGCGCACGGAAACCTTTGTGGCGATGAAGCTGAAAATCGACAATTGGCGCTGGGGCGATGTGCCGTTTTACCTGCGCACCGGCAAGCGCATGCCCCAGCGTACCACAGAAATCGTCATCCAGTTCCGCCGCCCGCCGATGCTGCTGTTCCGCGACACCGGCTGCGGCGAGCAAATCCAAAACAACCGGCTGGTAATCCATTTGCAGCCTAAGGAGGGTATCACGCTGGAGTTTGACGCGAAAATGCCAGGGCCGTTGATGAAACTCGGCGTCGTCAATATGGAGTTTGATTACGAGGATTACTTCGGGGCCAGTGTCAAT
>JBJSYU010000182.1:0-5139 GCA_046089945.1 Candidatus Methylumidiphilus sp. | reverse complement strand
TATCCCGAACTCAGGTTACCGTAGCGCCGGCATCTTGCCGGCATTCGGTCGGCGGAGCGCTGGCGTCTTGCCGGCGCGGTCTTCGGGCGGCGTGATTGATTGTTCAAGAAGGCGGGCCTTTGGCCCGCGTCGCCGGCAGGGATGCCGGCGCTACGATGTTGGCGCTACGATGCCGGCACTACGCGAAGCGCCGGCTGCGCCGGCGCAAAAAAACAAAAGCGAAAAGCAGGAAAAAGGAAAAAGAGCAAAGAATAAAGGAAATTAGTCCTGGGCCAAACGGAAGCCGAGGAAGTAGCTCCAGAACGTAGGGTTGAGCCTGAAGCGGTAGGCAGGCCGCACGCTCTGCGGTCTGTCGCTCCACGAACCGCCGCGAACCGCCCGGCGGCCGCTGGCACAATTCGTGCTTGAATCCCAAACCGAGCCATCGCCCGGTGCACCCTGATAATTGTCGTGCCAACAATCCTGCACCCATTCCCAGACATTCCCGCTCATGTCATACAAGCCCCAAGCATTGCGCTGCTTTTGGCCGACGGGGTGGGTGGTGCTGCTTGCGTTGCCGCTATACCAAGCCACCTGCTCCACATCATCCCCGCCGCAATACAAGGTTTCCCGCCCGGCGCGGCAGGCGTATTCCCATTCCGCCTCACTGGGCAAGCGATAGCCGCCCTGGGTTTTTTCGTTCAGCTTCTTAATGAACGCTTGCGCATCATTCCAAGACACCCGCTCCACCGGGCAGTCGTCGCCACAGTTTGTAAACTCTAACTCCGGCGGGGCGAAACCCATCACCGCCTTCCACTGACCTTGTGTGATTTCGGTCTTGCCCATGGCAAAGCCGCGCAATGTCACCGTATGCCGAGGGTATTCGTTCTTGTGGCACTCGCCATCCTTAGGCCCGCAGCCCATCTCAAATGTGCCGCCGGCTAGCCTGACCATCTCGATGCCAAACGCCGTTTGGGGCTTGGCAACCGAGTCGGTCTTCAAGACCGACTCGGTTGTTGCGGAGACCTTCTCAGGCTTTAAAACCGTTTCGGTCTTTATCGCCCCCTGCGCCAACAACTCGCGGTTGCGCGCCTCCGCCGCCTGCAACTTCGCCTCGGTATCTTGGAGCCGGGCTTCGGCCGCCTCGCGTCTCTGCGCCTCCTCGCGCAGCCGCTCTTGCGCCGCAGGGTCGAACGGCTTCACACAACCGGCAAAGCAAAACTCCTGCTTCAACGGGCCTAGGCTGAGCCAAGGCTGCTGCGTGTCGCGGGTTTCAAGCGACACATCATTTTGCGTTTGCCGCAACGCATCGACCACGGTCAAGCCGGGCTTTTGCATGTTTTCCAGCAAATGCTTGGTGTAAGTGCCGTTGTCGCCCTGGCCGTCTTCGGCGGGTTTGCCCGCCGCCGTGGCGAAGGCGACGATAGACCCGGCCTCGGCGCCCATCCCGGCCAGCCCGGTGTCGCCGCGTATCGGCAAGGTGCGGCAGGCGTCGAGGATCACCACGCTCAAGCGGGCATGGCGCTCGTCCACCATATGCCGCAACACGATATTGGCGCTGTAGGCGCGTTCTGGCAGTTCCGCCTTGCCGGGAATCGGCGTCTTGGCCGGCAGCAGATAATTGTTGCCGCCCCACTCCATGCCATGGCCGGCGAAATAAAACAGGCCGACGCTGTTGTCGTCCAATGCGGCGGCAAAGCGCTGCATGGCCTGATCCATCTCGCCCAGCCGGGCGTTTTCCATATAAACCACGTTGAAGCCCAAAGACTCCAACGCGGTTTTCATGTCGCGGGCGTCGTTGACCGGGTTTTTCAACGGCCGGCCGGGATAGTCTTGGTTGCCAATCACCAAGGCCACGCGCTTTTCAGCACCGGCCACACGCGACAGGCCGCGCCCGCCGGCCACGGCGGGCGACGCCGCCTCGGCGTGGGCGTTTTCCGCGTGTCCCGCACACCCTGCGGCCAAGCACACCGCAAGCAATAGGCTAAGTTTGCGCACAATGGTGTCCTCTGTCGGTTGTTAGGGTTGAGTGCCGGAAACCGCTTTCGCCGCCGTGGTAAAAAACGCATATTTGCCGACTTGGCAACCCTGTGTGGCCTTGAAAAATGCCGCCGCTGGCGGCGGGTTTTTGCCATTATACTGGCTCAACAACGCCACCGCCGCATCGTTTTGCCGTTCACACAATACTGCGACCACATCATCCTCGCCCAGCGGTTCATCGATTTTGATTGGCAGCGCATACGGCACACGCGGCAGAGCCAGCGGGTCAGGGCTTTTCGGCAAGGGATAGAGAAACTGTAGTTTGCCATTGCCCGGCAAATCAAACAGCAAAAAATATCTGTTTGGGGATTCTGCGCCGAAGCTGAACGTGACGATTTCGCCCAAGGGATGGGCTTTGCCGCCTTTGTCCAATGCGATTAACCCGGCATTGCCCGCCCCTTGCGGATTGCCATCGAGGGCGGTCAGAAAACGGTATTTGTCAATCACATTATTCCACGCACCGGCATCATGGGCCGGTATTTCACCGACAAAATCGCCGCCGACATTATAGATTTTCGCACTTGCCGGGCCGATGACAAAGCGCAGGCGATACGCCTCTGCGTTCAAGCGAATAGACGCGACGCCGGCCGGCGGAGACCCGCCTTCTACCTGGATAGGCAGCGCGATCTTATCCAATGCCGTGCTGGCTGATTCCCCGGTCTTTGCTGGTTTTAGCAACAAATCCAACGCGGTTTCATCGCCGCTGCGCGGCAATAGATTGGGGATTTGCTTGTGTTCGCTTAACACCACCACGCGGTTGCTGATATAACTGGCCAGTTCCTTGCGGCTCACCAAATGGTCGCCATCGCTGTCGGCCAAGCCACGGATCGCCTCGGCGAAGGCAAAACTCAAGGCGCCATGCACCTGGTCTTGCCCAGGCGGCAAAACCTCGTTGATTTTCTTGGCTTCATCCGCCATCGCCAACAGCCAAGTGACGTGCTCCAAAAGCTGGTTATCATCACCACTTTCAGCGGCGGCGGCCGGCATGGACAGATTGACTTGATAATATTTATCCTCCGGCCCGTCACGCGACGGCAACGGCGAACTAGACGCGGCATCGCGCATCATGCCGCCGGCATGGCAGCTATCGGAGACAAACAAAATGGAAAACCGGCTCGCCGCTTGAAACATCGCATATAAGGCATCATCCGACAAACGCCCGGCTTTGGGCGTGTCGCGGTCATAATCATAAAACAGCAGGGTTTCGTCCTTGCCGTCTTGCTCATCAAGCGGGGCGCTGTCTTTTTCGTGGCTACCATGGCCGGCAAAGGTGACGATAATTCGCTCGCCGGGTTTGGCCTGCGCCAATACGTCTTGCCATGCCGCTTGGAAATGGCCGAGCGTGGCTTGTTCATTCAGCAACACACGGCTGGCCGGCAGCTCGACGCCAATCCCGCGCAAAGTTTCGGCAATCAGTTTCGCGTCATTCACCGCGCCTTTTAAGCGCTTCAAGCCGGTCGCGGAAGGCTGGTATTGATCGATGCCGACCACTATCGCATATTGCTTGCTATAGGCCGGCATGAAGCCGGCACACAGCAGCACAAGTCCAAGGCTGATAAGGGATTCGAGGGTTTTCATTGGGTTATCCTAGGTGAAAATTTTGTAGGAGCGGCCTTTAGGCCGCGATTATCGCGGGCTGGTTTCCAGTTCCACACGCCGCTGTATCGCCCATATTTGCTCTTGCGTATAGCGGCTGGGATCGTACAGCGCTTTCGGTGCGGATTCGCCTTTGCCTACGGTATGTATCGGCACACTGATATGATATTGCTTAAGATATTGTGCGACGGTTTCGGCGCGCTGTGTGGACAAACGCAAATTGTAGGCTTCATCGCCGCGCTCGTCGGTGTGGCCTATCACCGTGATGTGCCGCAACGCCGTTTGCCGGCTTAAGGCTGCGGCGAGTTTCTCGACGGAATCCCGGCCGTTTGCGGTCAGTTTGGCCGAGTCGGTGTCGAATTGCACGGGTATCGATTCTTCGACTGCAATATCGCGCGCACCGAGCAGCAGGCTGTCTTCGCCATCGCGGCCGCTGATGACATCGACTTTTTCGGCAATCAATTGCGCTTCGCTGGCAAGCTGATACATCCAACGTTTGGTTTCTGCCCTGTCTTGGGCCGGGTCGAATTGCTGGGGGTCGTTTAGAATATCGTAGGCCAAATGATATTGCTGGGCGGCTTCTTCCCATTGCTGGCGCTTGGCGGCAATATCGCCACGCACCCCATGCACCGGCCAAGGCAGCGCATTGGCTTTATCGAGTAGGGTTTCCGCCTCGCTAAGCTTATGCTGATCGACTAAGATTTTCGCCTGTTTTGCCAAGAGGCGGCTAAACAGTTTTGCGTCCTCCAGCTTGACGCGCAGCGGGCAGGCTTGTTCTATGGCCGGAAACAGCGCCGCCGCGCCGTCTAGGTTATTGGCAGTCAGCAGGCCGCGCAGTTCGGCTCGCAGAGGGGCGCAGTTTTCAGGCAGCGCGTGGCAGTTGGCTGAAATCGAACACCGCCAACACCTGCGCCCCGTCGGCGTTTTGCAGGGCTTTGTTGATGTCGTCATCGCGCAGCCAATGGCGGGTATCGTCGCCATCCTCGGCGATGTCATAAGGCAGTATCGCCTCGTCCCAGCCGTCTTGTTCGTCGTGATTATCATCGGGCATTTGTGCGCCGTGGCCGCTGTAATATAAAACAATGCGATCCCCTTTGCCGGTTCCCTGCATCAGTTTTTGCAACGCCGCCAAGATACCTTGATGCGTGGCTTTGCTGTCTTGCAAAATGTGGATATCTTCGGCGGCGAAGCCGAGTTTTTCGGTCAATAGGGCTTTGAATAGCTGGGTGTCGTTGGCCGGGCCTTTGAGGGAAAAGCGTTTGACTTGATAGTCGGCGATGCCGATGAGCAAAGCGCGGTCTTGGGCGAGGGCGGCGGTTTGGCAAGTTGCCAGCGCTAAGGCGGGCAAGAGGTATTTTATGGGATGCATGGTGATTGGTTTCCTTGTTTTGCTAATTGTAAATCTTGGTATGTTTTGAATTTTGCCGACAAGATGTCGGCGCTACGGTTTTGCCGACAAGATGCCGGCACTACGGTTTTGCCGGCAAGATGCCGGCGCTACGGTTTTGCCGGCAAGATGCCGGC
>JBJSYU010000181.1:0-19187 GCA_046089945.1 Candidatus Methylumidiphilus sp. | reverse complement strand
GTCAAAGCGGGCGGGGCGGCGGGACAAAGCCCGTCATTCCGGCAGGACGCCGGAATCCAGCGCCCAAAGATGGCAAACCCGAAGCCGCCACCCTGCCTAAATCAAGCACTTGCATAAGCGGCGAGGTCTTTTGGGTTTTCTTCTGGCAGCAGTGTAAGACGCAGATAGCTTCGGGCCGAGTGGCGTAAAACGTCATTGACAGGTTGGCAAAATCCGATGCGCGGCCGCAATCTGCCCCACCCCGGCCAAATGGATCGATGGCGAAGCGTTGACGCCCAACCAAAGGGACGGCGAGATCATTGCGAATCATCCGCCAAGCCCCATTCCCGCGCCAAGCTATCATCATCCACGATAAACACGTCGATATTTTCCCGTGCCAAAGCCCGGATGAAATCGCGCCGACTCAACCCAGCCAACTCCGCCGCCCGTTCCTGCGACATTGCCCCTTGGCTATACCAGTGCATAGCCGCCGCCAATTTCATGTCACGGACAAACTCCGCAGGCGAACGGCGCAATACCGACAGGGAGGAATCGGGGACGGTTATATTTAAGGCAGTCATGGGTTTCTCCAAGGCGAGTTATACCGGGGTAGGCAGGCATCCTTTCGACAAAGCTAAGGACAGGCTTGTTGCTTGCTCACTGATTATGTCGGATTCTATTGGCTACCGGACTTCCTTATCGCCGGACGGGATTTGTAATCCCGTTCGCAATGTTTTGTGCCGGTGTAGGCATGTTGAGTGATGCACAAAACGTAAGCGACGGGTTTGCAAAACCCGTCGCGCCAATTTCGCATACCCCGTCCCGCTTCGTAAAATTTAATCATGCGCAAGGCGAAAGCCAAGTGCATTATCTTCAATAGATTCTTCCTGGTATGCTCGAAAACCTGAACGCAATGCGAACAAAGAAGTATTCCAAGCTCCTCCACGTATAACCCGCCTCGATTCGGCACCAAACCACCCTTGATCCTGCCAAGCCGAACCGTCTTGAGGCGCATTTTTGTAATTTTTGTGCCATAAATCTTGGCACCACTCCCAAATATTTCCATGCATCTGATATAAGCCCCATTGATTTGGCTCATACATTTTAACTGGTTGAGTATTACCTAGATATATACCTATGTTTCCACAATTATAACTACAACTGCGATCATTGAGAAAGTTTGCTTGATCAATACTCATACTATTACCATAAGAGAAGAAAGTTTGCGTACCTGCACGACACGCATACTCCCATTCTGCTTCTGTAGGTAGGCGAAAATTCTTGCCGGTTTTTTTGTTAAGCCATTTAATATAATTCTGAACAGTATCCCAGCTAACATTTATTACTGGCCTATCATTGCACCACTCCCCTCCATCATAGGGTTTACCATAAGGTTTACTCAAGCCTTCTTGTTCGCAATAAATATTGAATTCTTCAAATGTTACAGGAAAGCGTGCTAATTTAAAAGGCTTTATGAATGTTACCTGATGCTGTGGCAGCTCCCTTTTATCTGTGTCAAGCTCACCCTGGCTTATGCCCATCATAAACGAACCGACCGGTATATCCACTAAATCAGGGGTGCGAATTGATGGTTTACCAATCTTCTCTATGAACCTGATCTTGGATGGCTTAAACGAATTCTTTGATAAAGACATTGCTTGATTTGCAGCTACTGCAATATTTAATGGATTATTAAGCAAATTAGCAACTCTAATAAAATACTTATTATCCTCTGGCTCCAAGATATCTTGCATTCCTTCCAGCAAGGCTAAAATTCCTCCTTCAACCATTTCTCCATTGCGGAGTTTCCGCCATGACAGCAATGATAAAATTAAATATATCTCACAAAAACCAGTATTCCTCAATCTAGCCAATCCCTCCGCCAACTCCAAATAAAACATCGGCGCAAACTCCGGCTTGTCCTTAGCGATAAGCTCCATGGTTTTGACGTACCCATCCAACACCTGCTTCATCATTTCCGACACTCGCGGGTCTTGGGTATTGCCGAATAGCTTTCCCAACAACGTCGGCAAGCGCGGTGATACCCCATGGCGCAGCAAGTGGTAAAGATCGGCCACCCCCGCCACCAATAATTGCAAGGCGGGTGTCAGGTTTCGCGCCGCCTCCCGCAGATATTCGGTGGTGTAGGCATAATGGCGAACGAAGAAGGTCGCTCCGCGCTGAGGGTCTTTCTCGCGCAATAGGTTTTCCCGTTGCAGGATGTCCCAGTTGTCCTTGTCATGTTTGTGCGGGGTCGCATCCTTGCCCAGCATTTGACTGATCTCGCCCCACTCGCGGGCCTTACGGCGGGCCACTTCGGCCAGATAGTGGCTTAACGGTAAGGGATGTTCATGCAGGCTGACGTGATCCAAAAACGGCTTGCCGTCCGCCGGGCCGATGCCCCAGACATGGGTATGGATGTACACGTCACGCTCGATCATTTCCAAGTCGATAATCAGCGTCGGCACCCCGGATAACTCATGGAACAAGGCTTTGGCCGGAGCCTCGCCGCCCACCGAGCCCGACTCCCACGCTTTGGCGAGGAAATGCACCGGGCGGTCGGGATCGTTGAGCGCGAAATCCTTTTGCAACACGGCCCGCAACTCGTTTTCGATGTCCTTCACCACCTCGCGAAACTGAGGGTCGGATTCCGGCGGCGGCGATAACAACACGGTCAAGGGTTGCCGGTCATGCGCGGCGGCATGGTGGGCGAAGGTGTCGGGTGAGAGGGTCAACGGCCAATGGGCTTCATCAATCCGCCGATTATGGGCCTGATCGGCTTGTTGCTTTTGGAAATCCTGCGCTTGGCGTTGCAGGCGTTCCTGACTTGCCAAAGCCTCCGCATGGTGCCGGTCGCGCTGAGTCGCTGTTTCGGCGGCTTCGCGTTGGCGCTGTGCGAGGTTTTGATACTGAAAATAACCATTGACCAACACCCCCAACAGGCTCGCGGTGGGCTGGGCCAAGGCATATTCCATGGGGTAAGGCTGGTTTTGGCCTTGGTTCTGGTTGAAGCTGGCGGGATCGTCTTCGTGCATGGCGGCGTGGCTCGTGGGGTGGCTGGCGTTTCGGGGCCGGGATGGGATGTCGTGGGTTTATGGGTTGTCGGAGGACGTGTCGCCGCCGCCCCAACTGGAACTGCTGCTGTCACTTTCGCCCCATGAGGATGCGCCGGAATCGCCGCTTCCGCTGGAGGTGCCGCCATCGCTCCAACTGGAGCCGCCGCTGTCTTCGCCGCCCCAGGTGCTTGTGCTGGAATCATCACCCCAAAAGGAGCCGCCGCCACCGCCCGAAGCCGCTTTGCTGTTATCGCCGCCGAACCATGAGCCGCTGTCGGCGTTGGATTCGGCGGGCGCGGGTTCGGGGGTGCCATTCATCAAGGTGGCGAATTGCTGGGCTACGTTGTCGGTGACATCGGAAAGCCAATCCGCCGCGCTGCTGGCTGCGTCGGCGATGGCATGACCGGCGCTTTCCGTCGTATCGCAGACAGCGGGCCAGCCTTCGTTGGCCACGAAGCCGCCGACCAGATCATGCACTTTGTCGTCGATCTGGTATTTGTCGATCACATAGGCCAGTTCCGGCGCGGCGGCATAAGTGCCGTAGCCGTACACATCGCCGACGACTTCGCCTATCGGTTGGCTAAGGCCGTGGCAGGTGTCGTGGAAATTCAAGCTGCCGTCTTGATTGGGGTCTGTGGGCGTCTGTTCATTGCTCATCGGTTTTCTCCGGTTTTGGAAGGACTTTCATATATTACGCCTTTCACTCGCTACAAAAAAATAGGCAAACGCCGATTATGCCTATAGCCTGATGCGGGCACAAAATGGTGAGGGCCGTCGATTGGGGCGAGGAAGCCTTGTAGGTCGGGCAACGGCTATATCGTTGCCCGACAACACAACCAGAATATCGGGCGCAACGCAACAAGACGCACCCGATAGGCTTAGAAACTGCCACAACCTCACCCATTTAACTTAGGGCTTTCGGTTCGCAATTGCTCAACCTCTTCCGGCGTCAAACCCGTCAAGCTTGCCACTTGACCGAGGCTAAATCCAGCTTCCAGCATGTTTTTGGCAATCTCTAGGGCTTGCTTGTGGGCCCCTATTTGCTTCCCTTTTTGTTCGCCTTTTTCCATGCCCTTCTCCATGCCCTTCTCCATGCCCAAACGATAAGTCGCCAGTTTTTCCACGTCGATGGTTAGCATTTTCAACTCCTCAAATATGTCGATGTTAAAATCACGGTTGCTTGCCAGTATGTCCAACATGTCCACGTATTCCCGCAAGCGCGGCGGGTTTTCGCCGAAATGCCGGGTGAGCCGTGTCAAGATGGCGTGAATGATTTCACGCGGCAACCTGTCTTTGAAATCGCAGAGTATCGCCAGCACCCAGGCGTCCGGGGAATCTTGCCGCAGGAAATCCTCGCAATCCACTAGCCGCATATCGACCACGCGGTAACGGTAGCGGAAGTCCGGCATGTCCAATCCGTCCGGCATCGTCAATCTGTCTTTGCCGATATACACCAGATATTGCCGCACCGGCTGGCCGGGGTAATCCAGCACGATGTCGCTTAGATAGCGCAGCATGCGCCCCGGCATGTGGCTCTGGTTGTCGTTCTGGATTTCGATGTGGAGCAAGAAGGATTCGCCGTCGGGCAGCGTGACTTGCGCCAGCAAGTCGGCGCGGCGTTCTTCCACTCGCTGCGTCTGTGTGTCCAGCAGCGTCACTTCGACCACGGGCAGACGGAATAAATAGGTGGCGAAGTCGCGCACCAGTATTTTGAGGATGCGCTTGGAGATGATGTCTTTCTTACCCATGTCGTTTAACCCGTGTTGGGCAGGCGGTATCGCCGCCGCGCATCCTCGATTTAAGCCTAATCAGCCGCCACAAACCCCATCCATTCCACACACTCAGGCCGCTCGCACAGCCTCAACGCGAAGGCGGCGGCAGCTTGCAAATGCGCGGCGGCGGCATCGCTCAAGCCTTCGCCCAGTTCAAAGCGTTCGCCGCGTATGCTAAGCAGAAAAGCCGGCGGCGGGGCGTGGTGGTGGATTTCGCTGAACACTTGCAACACCGCCGACGGACTCATGGCATGCGTGGTGTAGCTGCGGTCGGCGGCGGGGTGCAGGCGGGTGAAGGTGAACGGCGGCGGGCAGTTGAGATGGGCGTCGATGAACAGGGCCAAGTCGCGGCCCTGCAAATCCAGCGCGTGTTCCACTTGCAGTTGGAAGTCGGTCAGGCATTCGACGCCTTGGAAGCCCTCGGCCTGCAACTGCTCCAGCAGCAGCGGGCCTAGGGCGTCGTCGCCACGGCTGGGGTTGCCGTAGCCAAAAATCAACAATCGGCTCAACGGCTGACCTGCCCGTCGCTGTCGCGGCGCAAGGTGTCGATCTGCGCGCCGGCCGCGTCCAGCAATTCCAGTTGCAACGGCATTTTGCCCAGCGCGTGGGTGGCGCAGGACAGGCAGGGGTCGTAGGCGCGGATGGCGACTTCCAGATGGTTGAGCAAGCCTTCGGTGAGTTCCTGGCCGTCCAAATAGCGGGAGGCGACGGCGCGCACCGCC
Source organism: Candidatus Methylumidiphilus sp. (assembly GCA_046089945.1). Lineage (GTDB taxonomy): Bacteria > Pseudomonadota > Gammaproteobacteria > Methylococcales > Methylococcaceae > Methylumidiphilus. The sequence continues at coordinate 13,658 of JBJSYU010000181.1, read as the reverse complement.
TCGTTCATGGCTTGGTTGTTGTTGGTGGTGGAGACGATCAGGTTGGCGCGGGTGACGATGTCGTTGTCGTCAATCTCGTAATGGTGGAACAAAGTGCCGCGTGGCGCTTCGATGACGCCGACGCCGGAACGGCGCTTTTCGCCGGTGGCGACCAGATCGTGGCTGAGCAAATCCGGATCGGCCAGCAGTTCCTTGATGCCTTCGGCGCTGTAGAGCATTTCGATCATCCGCGCCCAATGGTAGGCCAAGGACTCTTGCACCGGCTTGCCCAATCCGTCGGCCCTGAATTCGGCGCGGGCGGCTTCGGCCAGCGGCGTGCTGATAAAGTCGCAATTGTTGATCCGCGCCAGCGGGCCGACGCGATACCAGCCATTTTCCCGGCCCAATTCGACGATATACGGGAATTTCATATACGACCACGAGCGCACTTCCTCGCGCAGATATTGCTGATAATCGCGGTAATCGACATGGTCGAAAATCGTCTGGCCGTTTTCGTCGCGGGCGCGCAAACCGCCGTGGTACAGATCCAACGCGCCATCGGCCCGCGCCAAACTCAGGAAATTCGACGGGAACGCGCCGAAATGGCGGTGGTATTCCTCATTCGACAGATAAATCTTTTTAATCAGCGCGACAACTTCGGACGCCCACAAAATCATCTCGTCGATATCCTTCGACAGGTATTCGACATCCTCCACTGTCAGCGCCTTATTCATGCCGCCGGGCAGCGCCGCCGTGCCGTGGATGCGCTTGCCGCTGACGGCGCGGATCACCTCCTGGCCGTATTTGCGCAGCTTCACGCCCTTAAGCCCGGTCTCCGGGTGTTCGGCCAACACATTGACGATGTTGCGGTGGGCGGCTTGGTCATCGAAGCCGAACAGCAAATCCGGCGTGGACAAATGGAAAAAGTGCAGCGCATGTGATTGCAGGGTTTGGCCCAGGTGCATGAGCCGGCGCAGCTTGTCGGCGGCGGGGGTGAGTTGATCGACGCCGACCAATTGATCCACGGCTTTTGCCGCCGCCAGATGGTGGCTGACCGGGCAGATGCCGCACAAGCGCTGCACCAGCACCGGCAGCTCCCAATACGGCCGGCCTTGGATGAAGCGCTCGAAGCCGCGGAATTCGACGATGTGCAAACGCGCCTGCTTGACGTGGTTGTCCTCGTCCAGCAGCAGCGTCACTTTGCCGTGGCCCTCCACCCGCGTGACCGGGTCGATGACGACGCGCTTGAGGTTTTCAGGATGGGCGGCGGTTTCTAAATGTTCGTACATGGTGTGCCTCGCGGGCAATGTGTGGAAAACAGACGGATTTTCGGATGGGCTAATCATAGCCTAGCTGGCCCCGCGTTCCACCTGAAATATCGGGTGGATTGTGGGGCTGTCGGGAAATTGACCGGGGCGGGAGGGTGAACGCCCGGCGGCGGCGCAGGCTGGCGAAGACGCCGGGCAAGCCCTCGGCTTTTCCGAACCTGCCCGGCGGGACGAAGACTTGCGCTACCGCCAGTTTTGCCAAAGGCCGGGATGGTGTACGATAGCTTTCCGTCCCCCAACCGACGGTTTCCCAAGCTAAGGCTGCTGAAATCGCGGGTTTGAGCCGCCATGATTTTTTGCTGGCGCTAAACTGATTCAATAGACATTATCAGAAACCAGTTTTCAGGGTATGCGCTTGAAAAACCCCGTCAATAACAAAAATTATTTTAATATCAATCACTTGCAATAGCAAAGAATAGTGGCGGCTAGCGCTGCCAGAAACCAGTTTATGATAATGTCTAATGTTTCGCCCTTTCAAACCACGCCAGAGGAATTGGCAAAGGAAATCGAACGTGACTACAACTTGGGTGGTCAATACGTCACCCCCCCTTCTGTTGGGTAAAATCCAGCAGTTTGTTTTGCTTCCGGCATCATGCGCCCAACTCGTGATTTCACAAGTTGTTGCCTATGCCAACCTGTCCAGATTTTCGATGTGAGATTTATATGCCATCAATTTCAATGTTCTATGGGATTATCGTCTACATGTATTTTAAGGATAATCAGCAGCATAAAACACCGCATATTCATGTCCGCTATCAAGACTATGAAGCGGTGCTTGCCATACCTGAAGGTGAAATATTGGGCGGCGACTTCCCGAATGCCAAAATGAAACTTGTGCAAGCTTGGATTGAGTTGCACAAAGATGAACTGGTCGCGGATTGGCAGCTTGCGGTGGCAGGCCAACAGCCCTACAAAATTGACCCGCTGAGGTAAATGCGATGAATCCGAGAGTGGTTGCGGCGGTTCCGACGGACGATTATAAACTGCATTTGGTTTTCACCAATGGTGAAGCAAGGGTATACGATTGCGCGGAACTGCTTGACTTCGGCGTGTTCCAGGAATTGCGGGATCTAGCCTACTTTAAGCAGGCGGCGGTTGTCGATGGCACGGTGGCATGGCCGCACGAGCAGGATATTTGCCCGGATACACTATTCTTGTCGTCGGTGCAGATTGATGTGCGACAGGGTGCCCAACCCGCCATTGTCGTTTAACGGATTGCAGACAGAACCACGCTAACAAGGCTGTTTACTGCGCCAACAACCGCGCCATTAAATCCTCCGCCGCCGCTTTTTGTTCCGGTTTGACTAGCGCATACCGGCGCAGGTCTTCGGCGACAGCTTGCCGGATCTCAATCCGCTGATAGCATAATAAACCCGGAACGGCTGGCAAGGCCGTAGTTTGGCCGAGGAAATGGCCGGTCGCGGTTAAGGCCAATTGCGCGTAATACCTTTTGCAGCCCGTGGAGCGCAGGCTGACGGTTTGACCGTCGGCGATGTCAAAATCCCAGGGGTATTGGTTGGGCGGCAAGGCATTGGTTTTGTCGTCGGCTAAATCGTCCCATGCCGCTTGTTGCAATTGTTCGGCTTGGCGCAAACCGCCTGTGGCCCAGTGCGCTTTGGCAGCTTCCAGTTTCGCCAGCGGGTATTGTGGGATGCTGGCATATTCGTTGATGGCTTCAATATACTGGCCGCGCTCCAAGGCAGTGGCGGCATGGGCGGCGCGGTATGCCACCGCATCGGGGGCCAATTCCTTCGCTTTGTAAAACCACTTTTCCGCTTTTTCCGGGTCGGCCTGCAATACCCCTAAATTAAAATAGGCTTCGGCCAGTTTGAGATCATATCTGATCGCTTCGCTGTAGCGTTTTTCCGCGCCACGCAGGTCGCGTTGATGGTATAGGCGCAAACCGTCCAGCATCAGCAAATGCGGATTCTGCGGCGCTTGTTCCAATAATGCCGCCAGCCGGACGCCGATCAGTTGGGTTTGATTGGCGTCGGGCTGTTCGGCCATTGCCATGTCCCGGCCCAATTCGGCAATATCGCGCAGCAGATGCGCGTCGCGGTGCCACGGCTCAAGCTGGATAATCTGCAAATACTGCTGCGCCGCAGCCGCATACTGCCCCGATGACAATAAGCGCCCTGCCGCGCTCCACTGCCGATCAATCTGCGGTTGCACATACAGCCACCAACCCGCCGCCAGCACAAGCAGCGCCGCCAAGGCGAATATCCAGCCGCGTCGTTTATGGGGCGGCGGCGGCGGGGTGATTTGCAGGCGTTTTAAGATCAAGTCGGCGATGGCTTCCGGCGGTCGGCCTTTCACCTCGATATACCCGTCCAAAAAAAACAGCCCGGATATGGCGGTGTCGTCAAAACGCACTGGCATAATCGTATGCGGGTCGCATTGCTTCAACACATCCCGCACCGCCCGCCATTCCAAGCGGCACCATTCTTTTTGCTCGTATTCCTTGCACAGAAACACCACGACCAAGCCGGCGCGCTTGCGGTATATGTCTTGCAGCAAGGTGTCGAGATTCGGCACAGCCAATTCCGGCTCATACCAGTTATCGTAGAAAATTTGTTCACGCGGCAGAATGGTCGCCAGCCGCTCGGCGATTTTTTCGACAAAAGCGCGGTGTTCGCCGGGGAAAGAAAGGGCGACGCGGAAGGTTTGTTTGGTGATATCCATGGGGGTTTCCGTAAATGCAGTCCAAAGCTTGCTTTGGCCGGTGCGGGTTTCGTCCAAAGCCAGCTTTGGACTCCGGGCCAAGGCTTAGGCAATGCCGCAAATGGAGTCCAAAGCTTGCTTTGGCCGATGCGGGTTTCGTACAAAGCCAGCTTTGGACTCCGGGCTAGGGCTTAGGCAATATCGTAAACGAATGCAATAGCTCTTGATAGAGGTATCGCGGCTTGGCTGCTGCGTTACTCATATCGGGCGGATTATGGGCTTTGCGGGAAATTGACCGGGGGAGGATGAACGCCCGCCGGGGGGGCGGGCGATGGGCAGGCCATGCGGCGCCGCCCGCAACGGGCGGCGCGTGTGACGGGTGTTATTTGACGGTTAGATCATAGCGGTCAAGCGGGACGATAATCTCAAAACTCTTGTTTTCATCATGGCCTGAGGAATTGGTCACCTCGGTCGCGTGTTTGCTGGCGATTTTCCCTGCCACTTTGAGATTGATTTCATACGGCAGTTTGCCGCCCGCTTCGGTGCTGCCTTCTTTGGACAGTTCATCGAGAACCTTTTGCCCGGTCAAAGTCGCGTCCTTGGTTTGAATCGTGGTTTTCTGGCCGCTTTGCTTCAGCAACACATTCACCGTCGGCTGCGCCTCTGCAATCAGTGTCGGATCGCTTTCATAGCGCAGATTATGCGAGATGGGCGATACTGCATCGAGTTGGCTTAGCGCGGAGACGCGGATTTGCAAGGTCGGTGCCGGCGTGGTGAAACCGACGCGGAATGAGCCGGTGCCGAATTCAAACTCCTCATACCCCACTTCCTGGTTGCTGACGGCATCATTGACGGTGACATGAAACTCCGCCTGCATAATCTCGCCGTAACAGTCTTTGGCCTGGAAGAAAATCGTCTTGTAATACTTTTTGACCGGCGTGGCCGGGGCAGATGTTTGCGGCTTGGTGTTTTTCACTTGCAAGGATTTGCTGCTGCCTTTGCCGTCGCTCTCTTCGGCTTTCACCGCCTTGCCCTGCTCTATTGCTTTGACGGCGGCTTCGGACAATGAGGGCTGGGTGGCTTTCTGCTTTTCGGCCTGCGCCTCGGCTTTCGCCTTTTCTTTGGCTTTGGCCGCCTCGCCGCCGTCGATCTGCTGCTCCAAATGCTTCTTGACCAATGCGCCGTGTTCTTCCTTGGAAATCGCCCCGGTGTTTTTGGCAGCATTCAAATTATCCATAATCTTGCTGGCATTGTCGGTGTTATGCGCCTGCCCGGCCATGGTTTTCGCCATCTCCGCAAAGGCTTTCGCATTCTCCTGGTTCGACTTGTAAGTTTCCATCGCATTTTGCTGGTTTTTGTCCAAGCCAGTAATGTCTTTAAACGCATTCGACGTGGTCAATGCGGCGGACAAACCAGCCAAACCCGCGCCCGGTGTCGGCAATGTCGGAGCCTGCTGCATACCCACCAGCGGCGCGGCAAAATCCCTAAACGCCGCTTTCCAATCGGTCACGGTCGGCGTCGCCGGGGTCAGATTGTTAATCGTGGTCGGCTCGTCAGTGCCGAATTTCGTCCAATCTTGCGAAGTGCCGTCCTGCACTTTTTCGCAGGCATTGCAGACGCCCATCAGCGCCTCCGCATAGACCCCGCGTGTCGGTGCGCTCAAACGATACGGCGGCGTCGGTGTGGTTGGTTTGTAATGGTCGAGCAGCGTCAGTTTTTCGGTTTTTCCAGTTTCGGTCTTGGCGACGATATACGACTTCGCCACTTTAAAGCCTGAGGCCACCGGAAACACCATGGCATTGCCGGCTATCGCCACCAGTTCATTTTTCACCACCGACGCCAAGCTTTTCAGGCCCACCGGCACACCAAAATCGTTATACACTTGAATGTTAAACCCATCCAACAGCAAATAACGGCGGTCGGGGTCGAGGTTATACCACAGCACTTTGTTATAGTGTTCGAGATTGCTGTTGAGGTGTTCAATCAGCTTATTGGCAAGATTGCTGTCCTCTTTTGTGGGAGAGCGCTTGTCTTCGCTGGTCAATGGCATATTCAGCGGGGTGCCATCCTGCACATCATCGCCTAAATAGCCGCTGAACAGCAGATTGGAAAAATGCGCCGTGGCATACGACAGCGTCATATTTTCCAGCCTGAAGGTAATCATGTCGCTCAAGCCCGCTATGGGGCTGGTGCATTCCAAATAGACGATTTGCGGCAATTTCGAACGCGCCCGGCTGGCTCGACCGCGCACATTCAGCGTCACCGTGGCATTGCCGCCGTTATAGCGGCTGGTGCTGGAAAAATCCGCATCCAGGCCAATATCATTGGCGGCTTTAGGCGGCTTATCGCTGACTGGATACTTATCGGGTTTGGTCGCGGAAAAATGCAGGCTATTGACAATCCGCTCAAACACCACAGGCGCGATGTCGCTATAGAAAATGCTATCCCATTCGGCGATGAGCTTGCCCTTGAAATACGCGCTCAAGAACTTGAACACATCGTCCCAGCCTAAAATTTTGGCATAAGCCTCCCATTGCCGCCGATCCAACTCGTTGCCGTCAAAGAAACGGTCTTTCGACAAGGTGATAGTGCCGCCCATGTCGGAATTGGGGAAAAACCACGGCGCCACCGGCATATGCACATCATCGAAATTCGTCACCCGGATCGACTGCGCTGGCGGCAACGACGCAAAGTTAGCGTCCATCTGCATGAATTGGTCGAAAATCTCGGCGCGCACCTGAATCTGCTCAGACACCGTTTTCATCGCGGGGCCACCGGACAATGAAAGCCCAAACGTGAACGGCGCGATGGCGATATTCTTCGCCTGTTGGATAGGATCAAATTCTTGGTGCGTGATGGTTTTATTGACCACCGGCAAAGACAAGATGCGGTCGTATTTGGTTTTTGGGCGCGGCAGGTTGACGCTGACTTGCAACTGCCCGTTGATATACAGGATTTGCTCATCGCAATAGCGGCCTTTCGGAAAATCGACAAACTTATATTCCGTCCTGATGCGTTCGACCGCGTCAAATGCCCGCAGCAAGGGATGCTTGCCATCCACCGCAGGCAAATAGGTGTTCGCCGACAAGGGCAGCAGGTTTTGCGCCAGCACATCTTGCCATTTGGCAACGTTGTTCAGCGTAAAATGCGTCATCAGCAGCGGCACAAAAACGCACTCCTCGACATTAGCCAATTCCTGGTAAATGGCATAGTGCCGCAGCACCTCAAAGTACATCATCGTCATCGAGTGGCAATGATTGTGATTGGCGACCACTTCTGTGGCTGCGCTGTATTTTTGGCCCTCTGCCACCGTGGTAATGACGTTGGCGTTTTGCTGCCGGTAGCTGTCGGCATTTTGCATCAGGCCATTGCGCAATTTTTCGTTGAAAAACTGCGAGATATTGCGGGCGCTGTCCTGCTCCGCGTCGGAATGCGAATTGGAATAACCGCCGGCCACGCCGAGTGATGCACTAGCATAACCCGCATTGCCGGCAACGCCTAAACCCACGCTGACGCCCTCGGTGTTGGCCGAACTCCGACCACGGACGCCTTCGCCTATATTGCCGCTGAGCTGGTCGGCAATGTCGCGGTCATTGGTCAAATTAGCCGCCAAGCGCTCCGCCTGCGACAATTGCTGCGCTTCCGAGCCTTGCAGGGTATGGCCCTGCTCAAAAATCACAATTTGCTTTTTCTGCCCTGGAGCCAAAGGCAAGGTATAAAGTAATTCGCCTAAGGAATAGCCGTCGGCTTTAAACTGCGCTTTGTAATGCAGCAAATGCCCGGTCGCCACGGACACGGCTTGGTATAAACTCAGATTGTCCTGATTGTCAGGCGCGTCCTGCCAGCGGATGGGATTGTTTAGGCTGACCGCCTTGCGCTTGATGATTTTATTCTCGCCAACCAAGGAATATCGACCGTCGCCTTCTTTGCGCAAAGTGTAATTGGCGACATCGGGATCGGAGGTGCGCACGATGGCTTGGTAACTGTATTCGCGCAGGGTGCGGTTGGGCGTGGACAGGTTAATGCAACCCGGCCCTAGATCCTGCATATACTCATCGGAGCCTATCAAGTCGGCTTGGTCGGGCAACCTAGACATTTGTTTGCCTGTCGTGCAGTCGCAATCCGCCTTGTCCGCTTTGTCGGGCGGGTTGACCGGCTCGGTCAGCAGCAAATACAGGAAATCATCGGCTATCGTCCGGTTGTCGCCTAGGCCAGATTTTATCGGTATCGCAACCGGGCTTTTTGGCATCAGCGACACGACGGCTTGCGCGGCCGTATAGACGCCATAGGGATATGCCAGCGAAAAATTGCCGGCGCTGTCGGCGTTGGCCGAGCCGACAATCTGCCACGGCGCGTCTTTACCGGCTTGCGCTTGAATGACGATAATCGCGTCTTTCAGCGTGGCGGCTTTGGTTAAATCCAATAACTGGCCGCGCAGGCGCTTGTTGTTTAAGGTTGCCCGCTCGGCGGGGCTGACCGCGCCGGCACCCGACAGCGGCACTTCGATGCGCAAAGCCTTCAACGCGGGATTGCCGGCCTTATAGTCGTTCGACCAGACGATCAGGCTATCCGGCGTCCTAACATAAAGGCTTAAGGTTGGGTTGGATTGGGCGGGAAAAATGGCTTTGATTTTGGCAAAAGAAAAGGCCACCGTGTTGTCGGTGATGCCATCGACTTGGCCCCAATCAAAGTGGATGAGGTTTTGGGTTTCCTGGCCGTCGGCATCGGTGTAGGCATACTCCAACGCAAGATCGTACAGGTTCAAATCATCCCGCGTGATGGCGATATTATCCGCCGTTTTGACTTTGAATGTGCCGGCGACTTCTTGCGGCTTGATGTTTTGGGTGGTAATCGGGAAATCAAACAGGCGGTCAAAATAGCCTTTGATGCGGGCGGTTTCCTGCGCCGGGTCTTGCAGTTCCATTGTTCCCATGAGTTGCAGCAGCGCGGCTTGATCTGCCGCGCTGATGGATGTGGCTAGTTTGGGTTGGCCGTCGCTTAGGTCAAGCAAGTAGGCAATCAGAAACAGCGGTTGGTGGTAAGGAATGCTGCCACCGGCCACGGCGGATAACTCACGCCACAGCGCCTCATACGCGGAAGCGTTGACGAAAAACAGGTTTCTGTCGATGAACGCGGCCAGCTTGTCTTGGGCATTTTGGCTGGCGGCACTCGAAATGAATAGCTCCAGCTCATAACTGTCGCGGAAGCCTTTTAGGAAAAACAGCGGGGCAATGCTGGCACGGTGCAGCAACTCATTGTCCAGGCTGCTGAGCGCCACGTCGATTTTGAGCGAAATCGGCCAAGGCTCGACTTCGTTCGTCAGCCGGTCAATCTGTTGCTTGAAGTACTTTAAAAATGCGATGGCGTTTGGGGCGGATTTTCCTGCGACGCACTCAAACGGAAATCTGGCTTGGTATGTGGCGTTGCCAAATTCTTGCGATAATTCAATGGCGTTGTCGCCAACAGAACTACGCGAGATTTGTCCATTTGAGTCGGGAATTTCAGCGTAGACAAAGTCTGGATAGCTGAATTTTACATTGATCCCCGAAATGGAATAATGAGCCAATGTCGGCTCCCAGCTAAAGGTCTTTTGCAATGTTGGCATATTCTATCGCTCCTCATGGTTGACAGCTTGTGGGCGTGATGCAGAACGGTCGAAAATGCTACGCGCATCGCGTGGTATGTCAATGTTTTTTTGCGATATTGTCAGCAAGGGCGGGCATTATAGGCGATGAATTAATTTGTCGCTTTTTGCCCTTGCCATATTCATGGTTTTAAGGGTTTTGCCGCAGATTGATGCGTACCATGCCTCCGCCGATAATAGGCCAATACCTTCGGCCCGTGGGTTTGTTGCAGGCCGAGTCGGCGCAGCCAGCGCAACGGCGTTTCGCCCGGCTCGCGGGGCGGGTGGCCGGCGGCGAGTAGGTTTTGCTCCAATTGCGCATATTCGATATCGGGGGGTTTGGCATCGGCCTTGGTTTCTGCGCCGACGCTGCGCCGGGCCACGTGCTGGCGGCTGCGGTATAGGCGCAGGCCCAACCAGCCGGCCAGGGGCAGCGCCAGCCAAGCCCACCACGGGACGCCGGTTTTTTCGCCTTGCTGCGCCTGTTCCCAGCGCCAGGCGTTGAACGCCATCGTCCACAGCGACCAGCGGTCGGCGACGGCATGCCACCAGGGGTCGGCCTGCGCCTCCTCCTCCGCCCAGCGGCTGGGCGTGTAGTCCAGCACCCGCCACGCGCCGTTGATGTAGGCTTCGGCCCAGGCGTGGGCGTGGCGCTGACGCACCAAGAAAACTTGCGACCCGGCGTCATATTCCTGCACCGCGTAGCCGGTGGCGTAGCGCGTCGGCACAGCGGCGGCGCGTAGCAGCAAGGCGGTGGCGGTGGCGAAGTATTCGCAATGGCCGGCGTGGTGGCGATAGAGGAAATGCTCTAGCGCGTCGCCGTGGTTGGCGTGTGATCCTGTGTCGAGGCTGTAGCCAAATTGCGTGGCGAACCAGTCGGACAGCACGGCGGCGGCGCGTGTCGGCGGCAGTTGGCGCAGACCGAGTTGGCGCACCAGCGGTTCGAGCAGTTTGGCGGTGGCTTCCGGCAAGGCGGTTTCGTTGGCGGCGGGCGGGCTGCGGTCGGGTTCGGCGGGGTCGTAACGGGCGCGATAGCGCAGCATAGGCGGGGCGTCTTGCCATTTGACCGCGCCTAGGTGGTTGCGCACCAAAGCCTTTTCCGGGATGCCCTGCAAGCCGCGCAAACCCGCCGGCAGGGCCAGCAGCACATCGGCCTGCGCATGGCGGTGTTGGAGGGTGATGGCTTCCGGGCCGTCGCCCTGCGGCACGGGATAGGGCTGGAAGTGGGCCAAGCTGGCGACCCAGCCCTGCCCCACATAGCGGTCGTAAGCGGCGTCTTTCAGCAGCAAGCGCTGGCTGGGCGGGTGGTCGAAGGCCACGGTCAGCAACACGCGGCTGGACAGCTTGAGCCGGCCGACATCGCCCATCGCCGTGCGGGCCTTGAATGGGTCGGTGTCCCATGCGCTAAACCATTCCACCGTCCATTCTTCCAAGGCGGTTTGCAGTTGGCTTAGGCCCAACTGGCCGAAATAGCCCAAGGCGCAGGCCAGCGCATAAGCGGGTAGCCACAGCGCCAGCGCCAGCCGCCTAGGCTGGCGCGTCCACAGCAGCCACAAGGTCAGCAAGGCGGCGCCGACAAAATAATGGTTGTTTTGCGGCACGGCGCTGCCGGCCGCCAACACGCACAGCAAAGCGTAGGGCAGGCGGAAATCGAAGCTGGCCGGGCGGGCTTCGCGGTGGCGGCGCAGCGAATAGAACACCGCGCTCAACGGCAGCAACTGGCCGTTACTGTATAACTGCGCCAGCAACAACGGCGCGGCCAGCGCCGGCGCCCAGCGCAGCACGGCATGGACGGGCAGCACGTCTTCGGTGTTGGCGGCAAAATAGCCCACCGCCGCCAGCAACAGCAACGCCGTCAAATCGCCGATGCGGTGGAATTGCGCGGTTTGCATGTCCCAGCGCCACGCGCTGCGCGGGGCGGCCAACACCAGCGCGGCGATCAGCGCGGCGGGCAGCGGCATTACCGCCTGCCAAGCCCAAAACGCCAGCGCCGCCGGCAACAGCCAAGGCGGGCAGATCAGTTCCATAACAAGTCCTCAGCCACATGCGCGGGCCGCACGTGGCGCAAAAATAGGCCGGGGTCGGTCGGGCCGGGCGCTTGCTCGCGCACCAACAGCACCGCCACCGGCAGACCCAAGGCGCGCAGCGAACCGGCGAATTCGCGCCGGGGCGCGTCCCAGTCCAGCAGCACACACACCACGCCGCTCAACGCCCCGGCCCGGCGCAACACGCTCTGCGCCAACACCGCAAAACTGCCGTCGGCGGGACGGACGCCGGCCAGCACGTCGAGCAGCGCGGACGCCTGCGCCAAGCCGCGCCCGGCGGTGAAGCAATGCGCCTGCTGTTCGACAAACAGCAGATCGAGCAGGCTGTCGCGCAAAGGCTCGGCCACGGCCAGGGAGGCGGCGGCGGACACGGCGGCTTCAAAATCCAAGGCGCGGGCGGCGTCGCAAAACGTGTCCAGCACCAAGGCGCGGCGCACGAAATACTCGTCTTGGAACTCTTTCACCACCCAGCGCCCGGCGCGGGCGGAACTGCGCCAGTGGATGCTGCGCAGCGGGTCGCCCTGGCGGTAGTCGCGCAGGGACAAAAATTCCTGCGACTCGCCGACGGTGTTCGCCAAAGCCACGCCGCCACGCTGATGGCAACGCCCGTGGCCTTGCGGCAAGGCCGACATCGGATAACAGCGCGGCAGCACCGTGCAAACTCCCGGCAAAGCAAGAATGTGCCGGCTGCGCGACAGGCCAAACGGGTCTGGGCGAAACAGGCTGAGGTCGGCGAACTGCAAGCGCCCGCGCCGCAGCGGCGTTAGCTCCATGTCCAGCTTGACGCGCTGGCCGGGCGGCAAGTCGGGGACGGTGCGCTCGGCGATGCTGGCTCCGCGTTTGGCGCGTAGCAGCGCCTGCCATTTGGGGAAGCCGACATAGCGGTCGAAGGGGTTGCGGCTGCGCGGCTCGCGGGCGGCGGCAAATTCCGCCCAATCGGGGTAGCCGCCCGCCAACTGGTCGAGCAGGCTCCAGCCGCGCTCAACGCGGCGACCGGCATGGGTCAAGGTCAAGCGGTAGCGCAAGGTTTCGCCGACGGTGGCATGGCGCGGCAGTTGGCGCTCCGCTGTGATGTGCGGCCGCCGGTTCCGCGTGACGAATGTCCACAGCAGGCCGATGGCAAACAGCGCGGCCAGCAGCGTGAACCATTGATAGGTGGCGGCGACGCGGGTGTTGACGCCAAACGCGGCGGCAGCGCCTAGCACCGTCAGCAAGGCATGGCCGAGCAGGCTGAATTGGCGGCTGAAACGCGCGCCGATGCGGTGGGCCAGCGTGAAATTGAGGAACAGCAGGCGTTTGAGCATGCTTGGTTTAAAACGTCAGACCGGCACCGGGACATGCGCCAAGACTTTTTCCATGACATCCTCCGCCCGCAAGCCGGCAAACTGCGCCTGCGGGTCTAGGCTGAGGCGGTGCGCCACCGCCGGGATGGCGATTTCCTGCACCGCATCCGGCGTGACGAAATCAAAGCCGTCCAGCAGCGCCAAGCCTTGGGCGCATTTCATCAAAGTCAGCGCGGCGCGCGGGCTGGCCCCCAGCCGCACACCCTCGGCCTCGCGGGTGGCGCGGACGAGGCTGACGATGTAGCGCTTGATGTCCTCGCTGACACCCACCTGCTGCGCCACGCCCTGCAACTGGCGGATGTCTTCCAGACCGACGCAGGCTTGCAGGCTTTTCAGCGGATGACCGGCCTGCTGGGCGCCCAGCATCGCCACCTCCTGCTCCAAGCCGACATAGCCCAAGCTCAGGCACAGCGCGAAACGATCCAACTGCGCCTCCGGCAAGGGATAGGTGCCGTGGAACTCCACCGGGTTTTGCGTGGCAATGACGAAAAACGGCGATTCCAAGGGGTGGACGCGGCGCTCGACGCTGACCTGCGATTCGGCCATCGCCTCCAGCAAGGCGGACTGTGTGCGCGGCGAAGCACGGTTGATCTCATCGGCCAGCAAGATATGGCAAAAAATCGGCCCCGGCGCGAAGCGGAATTCGCGGTGCGCAGGCTCCAGCACCGACACCCCCAAA
>JBJSYU010000180.1:0-5458 GCA_046089945.1 Candidatus Methylumidiphilus sp. | reverse complement strand
TCCTTGATGCCCCTCGGCTCCATCGCCGCCGACAGGCGGGAATATTGGTCCGCGACCGGTGTGTCGATGAGTTCGAGCGCGAGCGCCGCGCCCTGCCGGTGCAGGTCGCCGAGCAGCTTGTCGACCGCGCCACGGCCGAGGCTCAGGCCACCGTCGATGGCGCGCTCGATGCGCACGTCGAACCAACTGTCGATGCTTTGCTGCAAAAACTGCATGGAGTAGTAGAACACAATCGAGGCCGGGGCGAGGCTGAGCAGGATGAACAAGAACACCATGCGCGCCGTCAGCAGCGAGCCGGCCGCCTTTTGCTTAAGTTGGCGCAGCAGCCAGTAGACGTTGGCGCCGACCAGGCCCAGCAGCACCACCGAGCCTAAGGTGTTGATCAACAGCAGCCAGGAGAACAGCTTGCCCAGTTGCGAGGAGTCCTGCGTGGCGGAACTCATCAGGTGCAGCGAGCCGAGGATGGCCGCGAACAGCACCAGGATGGACAGGCCCAGCGGCGGCTTCAGTTGGCGAAGGCCCATGCGTACACCGGGCTGTGCAAATGCCATGCGGGGGTCAGGTAGGCGACCGGGCGCAGCGGCAGGGGCAGGGATTCGATATCGAGGGCCACCGACAGGCTGGCGCGGTAGCGCCCGTCGGCCGGCAGGGCGCGTTGTTGCGCGAACGGCAGGCCGCGGATGGCGCCCATGGCTTCCAGCAAGGCGTTGATGCTGGCGAAGTTGCGCGGGATTTCGCTGTCCGCGCCGACCATTTGGAACAGCTTGGACAAGGCGTGGTAGCGGATGCGGAAGGCGCTGCGCCCATCCAGCACCGTCTCGTCCCACCACAGGCCACGCTCGCGTTCGACGCGCAGGCGCAGATCCAAGGTCAGCGACACGCCGTTGCGCAGCGCATCGATGGCGGGTTCGCTGAAGCGGTAGTCGATGTCGGCGTCCAGGCGGCAGGCCGCAGATTCGGCGTTTTGGCTGAGTTCGGCGCGCAGGATGCGGAAGCCGTAGTCCGCCGCGACGGCCGGGGCCGGGAGCAGCGCCAGCCAGGCGGACACGGCCAAACCACGCAGCACGGCGGTCATTTGCTCAGGCAGGCGTAGTAGAAGCCGTCCATGCCTTGCTCGCCGCTGAGGATTTGCCGGCCGGCCGGGCAGGCCCGCCCCCAGTCCGCCGCGATGGGAATTTCCCGCGCCTGCGGTTGGCGGGCGAGGAAATCCGCTATCTGGGTTTCGTTTTCTTCCTTCAAAATCGAGCAAGTGGCATAGACCAACCGTCCGCCCTCGGCCAGCAGCGGCCAGATGGCGTCGAGGATGCGGCGTTGCGCGGCCTTGAGCTTGGCGATGTCCTCCGGCTGGCGCAGCAGCTTGATGTCCGGGTGCCTGCGGATCACGCCGGTCGCCGAGCAGGGCGCGTCGAGCAGGATGCGGTCGAAAGGCCGACCGTCCCACCAGACCGCCGGCGAGGTGGCGTCGCCGCACAGCACCTGCGCGTTCAACCCGGCGCGGGCCAGGTTTTCGCTGATTTTGCCCAGGCGGTCGGCGGCGTTGTCCACCGCCACGACCTCCAAGTCGGCTTGGCTTTCCAGGATGTGCAGGGTTTTGCCGCCGGGGGCGGCGCACAGATCCAAAACTCGCTGCCCCGGCCGCAGATCCAGCAAGCCGGCCGCCAGTTGCGCGGCCTCGTCCTGCACCGACACGCGGCCTGCGGCAAAGCCGGGCAAGCGTTCCACCGCGGCCGGCGTGTCCACGGTCAGGCCATAAGCTGAATGGGCACAGGGGGCGGCGGCGATGCCGGCTTGGCGCAGCGTTTCCAAATATTCGTCGCGCCCGCCTTGCCGGGCGTTGACGCGCAGGCTCAACGGCGGCGGCAGGTTGGCCTGCGCCAAAATGGCGTTGGCGTCGCGCGGCCATTGCTTGTGGATTTTGCCGACCAGCCAGGCCGGGTGGGCGGTGGCGGCGGCATCGTCCAGTTCGGCCAGCGCCAGCAGGCGTTCCCGGCTGCGCTGGTAATTGCGCAGCACGCCGTTCAGCAAGGGCTTGGCCCATGCCTTATTGCCTGCTGCGTCCACGGTCTCGGCGACGGCGGCATGCGGCTTGACACGGGTATATTCCAACTGGAACAGGCCGAGCAGGGCAAGCAGGCGGATTTCCTCGTCGCGGATGGGCTTGGCGGCGAGTTGGCGCAGGATGAAATCCAGCCGGAAATACCAGCGCGCCACGCCGAAGCACAAAGCCTGCACAAAGGCGCGGTCGTTGTCTTGCGGGATGCCGGGCAGCACGTCTTCGAGCGCGGCGGTGAGCGAGCGGCCTTCGGCGGTGACTTGGCGCAGGGCGCGGGCGGCCAGCGCCCGTGTGTTCAAGCCCCGCCCCCTAGGCGCAGGCCGTGCAGATCGCGGCCATTGCGGAAATCGGCGGCGGCCAGGCGCTTGCCGCCGGGCAGCTGCACTTCCAGCAGGCGCAACGCGCCTTCGCCCGCCGCCACGTCCAGCGTTTTTGGGTTGGGCAGAATGTCCCCCGGCGTTGCGCCGACTGCGCCAGCGACGGCTTCGGCGCGCCAGATCCGCAAGACTTCGCCGTTGCACAGGGTTTCCGCCACCGGCCAGGGGTTGAACGCCCGCACATGGCGCTCCAACACCGGGGCGGGCAATGTCCAGTCGAGGACGGCTTCGGCCTTCTCCAGTTTTTTAGCGTAGGTGGCAAGCGAGTCGTCTTGGGTTTCCGGCTGGAGGGCGCCGGTTTCGATGCCCGGCAGGCATTCGGCCAAGGCTGACGCGCCCAGTTCGGCCAGCCGGGTGTAGAGTTCCGCCGAGGTTTCCAGCGGCAGGATGGCGGTGGGCGCTTTCAGCAGCATCGGGCCGGTGTCCAAGCCGGGTTCCATGGACATGATGGTGACGCCGGTTTCGGTGTCGCCGGCGTGGATCGCCCGCTGGATTGGCGCCGCGCCGCGCCAGCGTGGCAGCAACGAGCCGTGGACGTTGATGCAGCCTAGGCGGGGAATCGCCAGCACCGGCTTGGGCAGGATCAGCCCGTAAGCCACACCACCAGCAGGTCTGCGCCAAACGTGCGCATGCGCTCGTGTTCCTCCGGCGGTTTCAGGCTTTCGGGTTGCAGCGCGGGCACGCCATGGGCTTCGGCCAGGGCTTTCACCGGGCCGGGCTGGGCCTTGCGCCCCCGGCCCGCCGGGCGGTCGGGCTGCGTGTAGACGCCTGCGACCGTGTGTCCCGAGGCGAGCAGCATGGTTAAGGTGGGGACGGCAAATTCGGGCGTGCCGGCGAACAGGATTTTCATTAAGGTTTTTTTTGGGGCTGGCGTTGCGCAGGATGGGCGGCCCCAGGCGGCGGGGCTGGCAGGCGGGTCAGATGGCGGCCGGGGTGCCGGCTTCCGGCTTGTTGGCTTTTTGGCGGCGGTCTTTTTCCAGTTTTTTCTTGGCGCGCAGGCGCTTCAACGGCGACAGGTAATCGACGAACAGCTTGCCTTCGAGGTGGTCGATCTCATGCTGGATGCACACCGCCAACAGCCCGTCGGTCTCCAGCTCCAAGGCGGCGCCGTCGCGGCCCAGCGCCTTGACGGTGATTTTTTCCGCCCGGCTGACCTTTTCAAACACGCCCGGCACAGACAGACAGCCTTCGTCCATTTCCTCCGTCCCGGACGTGCTGACGATTTCGGGGTTGATCAGGCAGACCGGGTTGTTTTTCTCCTCGGACAGGTCGATGACGATCACGCGCTTTTGCACATTGACCTGGTTCGCCGCTAAGCCGATGCCGGGGGCGGCGTACATGGTTTCCAGCATATCGTCCACCAGCTTGCGGATGGAATCGTCCACCACGGCCACCGGCAGCGCCTTTTTGCGCAGCCGGGGGTCGGGAAATTCAAGTATGGTGAGTTTGGCCATAAGGTTTTGCCGCAAGCGCTGTGGATTTAAGATTTTGGAATTCTAGCCGAATTCGACTAGACTTTGAACGCTTCCCTAATGCGGGCGTCTGGCGGGCCGTGTGCGCCGCCGCCGCTTTTCCCGTTTGAAACCTTGATTGAACACTTCGTATGGTGCTGCTTCCCGTTTGGGGACTGCGGCCAGAGGATGAAAGCGCTTATGAAATTGCGGACATTGTGCGGCTTAGGGCTGTTGCTCGTGGCGGGCTTGGGTGGGGCCGACGAAATCGAACTGAGCCCCACCCACCCGGAGCGTTACATCGTGGCCAGGGGCGACACCCTCTGGGATATCGCCGGCAAGTTTTTGGCCAATCCGTGGCAATGGCCGGACATCTGGCATGACAACCCGCAGGTCGCCGACCCGCACTGGATTTATCCAGGCGACGAGCTGGCCTTGACCGTCGTTGACGGGCATCCGCGCCTGCAAGTGGCGCGGCGCTATGCCGACGCGGATACGGCGCCGGCGGAGCGCCCGGACGAAGGGCGGCTGTCCCCGTCCGTCAGGGTGCAGCCGCTAGGCCCGATCATCCCCACCATCCCGACCAGCGCCATCCAGGCTTTTTTGACGCAGCCGAAAGTGGTGGGGCCGGGCGACTTGGAGCAGGCGCCTTATGTCGTCGCCATGGCCGATGAGCATGTCGCGGTCGGCGCCGGCGACCGTGTCTATGTGCGCGGCATGGCCAGCCGCCAGGCTGCGGGCTACATGCTGTTCCGCCCCGGCAATGCGTATTTGGACAGCGAAACCGGCGACGTGCTGGGTTACGAGGCGCTGTATGTGGCCGAAACCGACATCCAGTCTTTTGGCGAGATTTCCATGCTGCGCGTCCTCAAAAGCGACCGTGCGGTCGTCGGCGGCGACCGCGTCATGCCCGTGGAAGCCAACAAAGTGGATATGCGCTACCAGCCCCACGCCCCGGCCTACCCCATCCATGGCCACATCATCTCGGTGGTGGACGGCGTCTCCCAGATCGGCCAATGGAATGTCGTGGTGATCGACCGGGGCAGCGCGGACGGCGTGGAAACCGGCCATGTGCTGCAAATCAGCCAAAGCGGCGTCACCCAGCGCGATTTTTTCAGCCCGGTGGCCGACGACTTTGTCGAGCTGCCGCCGGAGCGGGAAGGCTTGCTGATGGTGTTCCGCCCGTATGAGCGGGTCAGCTTTGCGCTGGTGCTGAGCGCGGTCAAAGCCATCCATCTGAACGACGCCGTCCTGAATCCTTGAGCCTGCCCGCCCACGATCTGCGTTTTTCCCTCGCTTTGCTGCGCGCCCCCAAGGTGGGGCCGCGCACGTTTAAGGCTTTGCTTCGGCGTTTTGGCACCCCCGCGCAGGTGTTTGCCGCGCCGTCGTCCGCCTTTGCGGATCTGGGTTTGGGCAAAGAGACGCGGGAATGGCTGGCGCGGCCGGACTGGCGCAAGGTCGATGCCGATTTGCGCTGGCTGGATTTGCCCGGCCACCATTGCCTGCCGCTGGAAGACGAGGCTTACCCCGCGCCCTTGCGTGAAATCGCCGACCCGCCGCCGTTGCTGTTCGTGGCG
>JBJSYU010000179.1:0-13217 GCA_046089945.1 Candidatus Methylumidiphilus sp. | reverse complement strand
TTGAAATGGGCGGTGGATCATAACGCCGACGGCGCCCGCGACCTCTGGCATCCGCACGACGCCGTCGGCAGCATCGCCAATTACTTCGCCGACCACGGCTGGCGTCCGAACGAGGCGGTGGTGACGCCGGCCATCGTCAGCGGCGAAGTCGATCTGCCGGTGGGCTACAACAAACGCTATCCGCTGTCGGAACTCGCCGCCCACGGCATCACCCCGCAAGACCCGGTGACGGGCGATGAGACCGTTAGCCTGCTGCTGCTGCGCGCCAACAGCGGCGACCAATACTGGCTGGGGCTGAACAATTTCTATGTGATCACCCGCTACAACAACAGCACCCACTACGCGATGGCGGTGCATGAACTGGCGCAGGCGATCAAGCGCCGTTACTTGGGAGCGAATTAAACACATGTCCGAAAAAGCCTTCATCCCTTTGCGCGTGGCGGTGTTGACCGTCTCCGACACGCGCCACGCCGACAACGACACCTCCGGGCAGGCGCTGGTCAACAGCTTGGCCGAAGCCGGGCATCATCTGGCCGAGAAGCGGATTGTCCGCGATGACATTTATGCGATTCGCGCCGTGGTTTCGCAATGGATCGCCGACCCAGCCGTGCAGGCGGTCATCACCACCGGCGGCACCGGCGTCACCGGCCGCGACGGCACGCCGGAAGCGGTGCAAGTGCTGCTCGACAAGACGCTGGAAGGCTTCGGCGAGTTGTTCCGCGCCATCTCCTACCAAGAAATCGGCACCTCCGCGCTGCAATCCCGCGCCTTGGCCGGCGTCGCCAACGGCACTTACATCTTCTGCCTGCCCGGCTCCACCGGCGCCTGCCGCACCGGCTGGGACAAACTCATCAAAGCGCAACTGGACAGCCGCACCCGGCCCTGCAATCTGGCGGATTTGATGCCTAGGCTTTAGGAAGCTCTTTAGCTTCCCCCTCGCAGGCATAACCATCTACACAGATGGCAAGGCATTGATTTTGATCCCCTCTCCCAGCGGGATGTATGGACTGGACACATGGGTAACACCTTCTAAACCGCGTGAACGTCAATTTACAGCGGAGAACATTCATACCTTGGCAAGAGGTGTCCATCATGTCATCCCGAAAAGAATTCGTGTCGCTGGCCTGGCAGGAGGGGGCGCATGTGCGGGCCTTGTGCCGCCGCTTCGGCATCAGCCCGAAAACAGGCCGCAAAAGCTGCTGGCCCGGTAGAGGCGTGCGGGCGGCTCCATGCCGAGCGCCTAGCGCGGGCGCTCCAGGTTATAGAAGCCGCGCCAAGCGTCGATCCGCCCCTGCGCCTCGGCCGGCCCGGCAAAGACGGTGTGCGCCAGCAGCTCGGCCTTGAGGGTGAGGTGGAAGCGCCCACCCTTGCCCTGGGTCTGCGGGTGGCAGGGCCGGCCGTGGCCGGCCCGAACGCCGAGGCGCAGCAGCCAAGCGGGGCGGCGCCGGGTCGCCGCCCAAGAGGGCAGGCCGTAGCGCCAGGAAGGCGTCGGCCGACGCGGCCCGCACCGTGCCGTCACGCTCGTCGGCGCAGACACGAAGGCTGGCGCGCGTGGCCGTCCCAGCGCGCGCCAGGGTGGCGGCGCCCCCTGCGCACCGCCACATGGCCCTTGAAGTCCATTTGCCACAGTCGTTGGGCGCGGGATACTCGAACCGCGTCCGGGCCGAGTGCTTGGCGGACTCGGCGGGGTCGAGCTGCCCGTTGGCGGTGCCGGGGCTTGGAAGCCCGCCGTGGCCTTGGCCTTCCAGCCAGCACGGCAATTTGCGGCGGGCACCCCGCGCCGGGTGTTGGTCGCGGGCCGACAGCGGCAGCGCCTCGGCCTCGGACGGGGTGCGCCGGGGCGACGACTTCGACCGGCGCGGGCGGTCTTCCAGCCCCGCGTTGCCCAAGGCCGCGTGGCGGGCCAGCGGCGGGCCGTTTCCGGAGCCCCTGCCGCCCATCGAATACGCGTCCGGCGACGCCGTACGCAAAGTTCAGGGCAAGGGCGAGGCGTGCCACCGGGGCTACGGCTGGAAGGTCGGCAAGGCGTTCTTCGGTCAGCCCGTCGCCCGACCGGCCGGGACGGGATGCCGGAGGGTTTTTCTGCCGCCAACGCATTGCCTCCATCGACCTGCATGAGCCACAATGGCCAGCCCAAACCGTTGCCCATGTCTCCGGGCACCTGTTACCTATGTCTCCGGTCTATACACCCTGCAAGGGGGAGGGAGTTACGTTTCCTGGCGTGTTTAGCGCCTAGTCGTCTTCCAAGGCCCGCTGCACCAGCCAGTCCGCCCAGTTCAGCACGGACTTCAGGCGCGGCGGCAGGATAAGCTGCGCCTCTTGGTAAGTGACCCAGCGGAATTCCTCATGCTCGGCCCGGCCCGACTGCGGGTTGGCCGGCAGGTAAGGGTCGCCGGTCTGGCTTTCGGCCAGATAATAACGGGCGATTTTGCCCATGCCATACGGGGCGGTCTCCTGGTAGCCCTTGCCCCAGCGGAAATCGCCCAGTTCCAAGATCAGCCCGGTCTCCTCCATGACTTCCCGCATGGCGGCGTCCAAAGGCTCCTCATCCCGCTCCACCACGCCCTTAGGGAAGTCCCAGTAATTGAAGGCGCGCAGCATCAGATAGCGGGGATGGTCTGGGGCAAAGCGCACAATCACGACGCCTGCGGATAATGTGTAGTTTTTCAAGGCTATTCCATTCATTGGCAATGGTGGCATGATACAACGAAATGCGCCGGCCGGCGCCCGCGCAGACGCCCTGCCCCGCCAGTATTTTATGTTGCCGTCCGGCAATTGACTTTTAGATGAGGAGACCGCAATGCACAGCAAAACAGTACCCATAGGCCACGGCCTGGACTGGATTACGCAAGGTTTTGGCCTGTTTCAGTTAAACCCCGGAATCTGGATCGCCAACCTCGTCATTTTCATCGTCTTGCTGGCGACGGTGTCGTTGCTGCCGATTGCCGGCCCGTTCGCCGCCTTATTGTTGCAGCCGGTGCTGATGGGCGGATTGTTCGGCGGTTGCCGGGCTTTGCGGCAGGGGCAGGCGTTGACCGTCGATCAACTGTTCGACGGTTTCCGCGAACACACCCACCCCTTGATGATGGTCGGCGTGCTGTCCGGCGTCGGCAATTTGCTGGTGGGCCTCATCGCCTTGGCGGTGCTGGTCAGTTTTGTCGGTTTGGGTGCGCTGACCGGCGGGCTTGCCGAACAGTCCGGCCTTGCCGCCGGCGGCGCGATGCTGGGCATTTTGCTGGCTGGGCTGGTTGGCGTCGGGCTGAGCGTGCCGATTGCGATGGCGGTCTGGTTCGCCCCGGCCTTGGTGGTGTTCGACGGCCTGACGGCGTTTGCGGCGATGCAGGCCAGCTTCTTCGCCTGCCTGCGCAATCTGCTGCCGTTTCTTCTGTACGGCCTCGTGCTGTTGGCGCTGTCGTTCGTCGCGCTGATTCCCGCAGGACTGGGGATGCTGGTGTTGGGGCCGGTGGCGGTGGCCTCGGTGTATGTCAGCTACGAAGACTTGTTCGGGCATTGAGCCACGGCCTAGGCGTTGACGGCTGCCGCGCCGGCTGGTTCGCCGTCCTGCTGGACGAGTCCGGCGGACATTTCTGGCTGTATGCCGACATCCAAGCTTTGGCGCTGGCGCAGCCCGACGCGCCTGAGATATTGATCGACATGCCCATCGGCCTGCCCGCTTCCGCCCCGCGCCGCTCCGACCGTGAGGCGCGGCGGCTGTTGCGGCGGCGCGCCTCATCCATTTTCCCGGTGCCTTGCCGCGCCGCGCTGTCCGCGCCGGACTACGCCAGCGCCTGCGCCATCAACGCCCATGTTTTGGGCGTCAAACTTTCCCGGCAAAGCTGGAACATCCTGCCGAAAATCCGCGAACTGGATGACTGGCTGCAAGCCAGCGGCGAGCGGCGCTGGCTGGAGGCGCACCCGGAACTGGCGTTTTGGGCGCTGAACGGCGGGGAAGCGATGGCGCACGGCAAAAAAACGGCGGCGGGCCTGCGCGAACGCCTGCACCTGTTGGAGCGGTTTTGGCCCGGCGCGTCGGCGCTGTACGCGAAAGCCCGCGCCGCCTACCCCAAAACTCCGCTGGCCGACGACGACATCGCCGACGCGCTGGCCTTGGCGGTGACGGCTAGGCTGGCGGGCGGCGACTTACTGCGGGTGCCGCAGACGCCGGCATGCGACGCCACCGGCCTGCCCATGCAAATCGTGTTCGCGCCTTTAGGAACGCTCCAAACCAGTTCCCTCGCCCCGTGGAAAGAGGGCTAGGGTGAGGGGCAAAGACTTAATCTATAAGCTTCCCTAAAAACGACAAACGCCCCGCCGGCCTATCCTTAATGGCCGACGGGGCGCAGTTTGGCGGCAGTGTCAGCCCAGCCGTTCCACAATCGCATCCGCCAGATCCTTCGTGCCGTGGGTCGAGCCTTTCTTCAAATCGGGCGTCAGCCGGTCGCCCTCGCGGATCACCGCCCGCACCGCGTCCTCGATACGGCGGGCGGCGGCCGCCTCGCCGATATGCTCCAGCATCATCGCCCCGGCCAAGATCGTCGCAATCGGATTGGCTATCCCTAAATGCGCGATATCCGGCGCACTGCCATGCACCGCCTCGAAAATCGCCGCGCTCGTGCCGATGTTCGCCCCCACCGTCAGCCCCAGCCCGCCGACCAGCCCGGAAGCCAAGTCCGACAAAATGTCGCCGAACAGATTGGTGGTGACGATGATGTCGAAGATTTCCGGCTTCATCACCAACTGCATGCAGCAGGCGTCCACGATGCGCTCGTCGAACTCGATGTCGGGATACTTCGGCGCGATGTCGCGGCCGATCTCCAAAAACAGGCCGGAGGTGCATTTCAAAATGTTCGCCTTATGCACCAAAGTGACCTTCTTGCGCCCAGTCTTGCGGGCATACTCAAAGGCGTACTCGATGATGCGCTCGGAGCCTTTGCGGGTAATCACCGCCGTGCTTTCGGCGGCGATTTTCTCCTCGTCCACCTTCACGAAATGCTCGATGCCGGCGTACAGCCCCTCGGTGTTCTCGCGGATCGTCACCAGATTGACATTCTTAAACAGCGTGTCCGTGCCTTCAAACGACACCGCCGGGCGCACGTTCGCATACAAATTGAACGCCTGCCGCAGGGTGACATTGACGCTGCGGTAGCCGCCGCCGACCGGCGTGGTCAGCGGCCCCTTCAACGCCACGCGGGTGCGGCGGATGGAATCCAGCGTCTCGTCCGGCAGCGGGTTGGCATGCTTGTCCACGGCGGCCATGCCGGCAAGCTGTCGATCCCACTCGACCTCGACGCCGGCCGCTTCGATGACACGCACGGTGGCGTCGATGATGGCGGGGCCGATGCCGTCGCCGGGGATGAGGGTGATGGTGTGCATGTGCGTTCCTGGGGTTCGAGTCTTTAAAGAAGAAGTGGCTTGGCGGCCGGGCAGCCTATTTTAAGCGATTTGCGGCGGGAGCGGCCGCTGCCGAGCCGCTAATTCTTTAGCAAATTCCGTGCGCGGGGCTGGGGGTGGAGGCGCGCCCCAAAGAAGCACGCTTCGGCATAGAATGTGCCGACGAAGGCGGCGCATCAATCGAGTCACTTGAATGATGCGCTTTGTTTCTCAGCGCATCCTATGGCCCTGAGTTAGGCTCGCCGAATGCTTGGCGATTTCGATTAGATAACGCAAAGCTTCATTTACAGTTTCGGCATTTGGAAACGCGGCTATCACATCAGGTTCTAAGCGAACCGTATCGCAAAAGGTTTTGCGTTTTGGGCCTAGCTTGCGGACTTGTAAACTTTGTACGTCGTACTCTGGCCGTAATTCGTCTTCTGTTTCTGTTTCTGTTTCAATTTTGTTCATATGCCCTACGCTCCGATGGCGTTGCTTCCCTTGCGCTGATTAAACGAATGGAGCCACTGCGCTCCATATACGAAACGAACAACAATCGCCCTTGTGCCGATTGACCCAGCAGGATAAAACGGTGTTCCCCATAGGAATGGTCAGGATCGTAGAAATCCGCATACAACGGATCATCGAAAACTGTTTTGGCTTCCTCAAAAGAAACGCCATGCTTCGACAAGTTCGTTGCCGCTTTATTTTCATCCCATTCGTATGCCATGGCAAAAATAAATACCTTAACCTAGTAATGTGGTCAAGCGCCTAGCGCCCCGCACCACCCCACAAACCCTGAAAACACCACGCCGCTTTGTGGCGCGGGTGCGCTGCATCGAGTTGTTAGGCCAGTTTGTTGGTTGATAAGAAATGTTGGGGTTCGCAAGCTCACCCCGAACTTAGGCCCTACGATTCTTCGCTTCTAAAAAATTGATCTTTAAACCAATCATTTATTAGTATTTTTGATTGAAAAAAAATTGCCACAAAAATAAAAATTGATTTTAGAGGGATGTTTTCAATTCTAAATAAATGTGTTCTGAATGAGGCATCTTCAATTTTCATACCCGTTGCTAAATTGTCAGCATAGCGGCATTTTGCTGCTTGCCCTTCATATACATTAATTGCCAAATCTAAATGATTAACTATTGAAGAGTGAAAGGGGGTTCCTATCTCGTCATCCGTATCAAGATGAATGCATCTGCCAATTGTTATTCCTGAATCACATTCTTTATCTGATAACTCCTCAATCATCATACTAAGATTGCCTTTGTTATTTCTTTTTGCTACCACATCTAAACGGCGAATGCCGTTTATTCTGTACTCCCTGAACTCTTGATGGGAACACTCTTTCAATTCTTTGGAATGTAAAATATATGAAGATCCTTCCTTGTTTCTCCTATGAATATTGAGATTTTTCCACCAATTCGGATTGGCTGGTATTAAAACATCTTCATTTAGCTGTAATAAGGGTTGCGATTGATATCGAATTGCAGGGTCTAATCGAACAAATATTGGAGAGCTTTCAAAGCTCTTTTCACATAATGGATATAACGATTGATTTAGCAAAGGATCGATTGTGTAAAAGAAACCGTTCCTGCTAAAAACCTCCGAGCCTTGAATATTTTTTAAAAATTTACTGTCAATTAGTTCAAGGTCAGGATTGCCATCAGAATCTTTCCTGATGCAGCCAAAGAAATCGATGTCGTCAGAAAATATTGGTTGATTTGTATCGTATCTTTGAAATCTGGCTTTCAGCAATTTGACTTTGAGAACACTGCCAATGTCAAACATGAAAGAAAACAAGGCAATTCTTTCGTCTGAATTAAATTCAGTAAAATATCCTATCTCCAGATAGCCGCTAAGATTTTGGTAATCACTGGGGCAAAGCAGCTCCTTGCGTATATCTATTATTTGTCTAATATTTTCTATGTTATCAGAAATGGTGTTTTCGACATATTCTCGGCTGGATATGGAATTAATGATGCAAACTGAAACAGCAGTCTCTATTGCTTCAAAATATTCATCAATCATGTCGTAACCCCATTTGTTCACCTCCTAACGCCCGCGATCAGCGCCCCGCGCCACGCCACAAAGCCTGAAAACACCAAGGCGCTTCGTGTCGTGGGTATGCTGGAACAGCTTATTAGGCTTGACCTTTCAAAGCTTCGAGAAATTCAGATAGCTTAGAATTTCGAAGATCAATGAGTTCACAAAGCTTTGCATTTGCAGAAGCATCCAGATTTCCGGCTTTTCCTTCTGCTTCGATTTGCTCATTGAAGCTACACCAATTGTCATAAGCGAGAATAAGTTCGCTTAACGATTTAGCCAATCCCGCATTTTTAGTTTGTATTGCTGCAAGTAATTGATCTGATGGCTCCCATTCTGCGCCTGGTATGCCGACGCTTATTGCTGCTGTGTGAGTTGCGAGATCTAAACCCCAATTGACATCTGTTCTAGTCATAAATAAAGCCACCTTGGTTCTCCTGTTGTAAAGCCTAACTTTGATTTGGACACCCGAAATGGCGTCTTTTTTGCGCCTAACAGGTGTATAATACAGACTTTACGTCCCCAAGCCGCTGCTTGTCAACACCCCCGGCAGAAAAAACATCTCCAATGGAAACCGGAAGCACACCTGCCGGCGCAGGACTTAAGCTGTTGGAGTCAGGTGCGCGGGAAGATTCGCCTGAAGCGCCAGAGTTTACTCACGGAACAAGCCTATGTGGATTGGGCCAAGCGCTTCATTTTGTTTCATGGCGGTGCGGATAGGGATATGTCCAATCGGATCAATCGGAAAGTTTCGGCCAGTCCAGTACAGCGTTAATCGGAAAACCGACCAATCCTTCCGCCCTGAGATCAACCCGGCTATCCACGATAAACTCCGGCGCAGTCGTCATGATATTGTTCAACACCCCTAAAAACTGCGGCCAACTGGTCAACGCTGGAACGCCGGCGGGATCGTCCTTATCGTATTGATAGGCCTCGGTGAACATCGCCTGCGTGGTGATTTGCAATGACGGCGTGTCCGCCACTAAATTCTGCAACTCTTGTATTGGCCGCACATATTCAGACGGGCTGACGGCGGGTTTGGCCAGCAGCTTGCCCAGCCATTTGCGCAGCACTTCCGGGTTGGACGGAAGCCAGCCGCCGACGCGGCGTTTATTGACTCTAACCATGGTGTTCTCCTCATTATGTTGATTTGAAAATATTGAACAACTATCATGCCCAGTAATCCCCTAGGTCTTGGTTTGCACACGCAGCCGGCATATCCTAACGCCAGCGCCCCGCGCCACTTGAAAACACCAAGCCACTGCGAGGCGCGGAGGTGCCGAATGGCAAATGCCAAGCGCGTGAACTTGGCGGCGGGCCCGGAAAGCATCCTAAAGGATGCCTGCCGGTAAAACCCAGAAAAAGCCGCTTGCGGCCTGCACCGCCTGACGCCCGCGATCAGCGCCACCCCACGAAACTTGAAAACACAAAGTCGCCTTGTGGCGCGGGTGCGCTGGGACGGTTTGTCAGGTAAGTATATGACTCAGAGAATTTGGTGTAAGTGCCTATGCACAAAAAATATTCTACTAAATAAAATGTAATAGCTAAGTAACTAAAGCTTTTGTTGGCGGAAAAATAACCTATAAATCAAGCACTTGAAGATTTATAATTTTGTAAAAAATGACAGATAAGATATTGTTCTGTGTAATATTTAATTTGCACAGGAACTTATAGCGATAATGGCCTTTTGCCTAGGCACTGGATAGGTGGTGGCACGGTGTCGGCTCCGTAAGCTGCTTATTTCATAGATTCCCACAACCAGCCTATAATAATTATCCCATTTCCAGCGAGACCCGGCCAAAAACGATTGCAAGGCGCTCTTGGTTTTTTGTTGCCATCACTCCGTCCGCCAGCCCTCGCGGGAATGGAGGAAGAGCTGGTCGGGCATGGTCTGCGGGTCGCCCTGCCAGATGCACAGCGGCAAGGCGCAGATGGAGAATACGCGGCTGGCGAACGACCCTGTTGGCGCATCCGACGAAAGGCATCCCGGCGCATTAGCTGGGCCTGCGGAGCTGAGGGCGGCGTAACGGCTGCTGGGCAACGCGCCGCTGGACGGGCGGACGGTGCTGGAGGCGCATCGGGGGCGGCGGCGCGGGTGCTGTGCATCTAGGACACGACGGAGACGGACTTTACCAGCTAGGCCGGGGATCGCGCCGGGCTGGGACGGTCGCCGCCGCTGGGGCGAGGAGGTGCGCATCGGAGCCGCCTTGAAAATATTGCCTTCTACCGCCAGCGCCGAAAACAACCGCACGGATGTATGAGGTTTTGCCAGTCAAGCAGTTGGCTGGCTCAAGTGCTTTTATGATGCCTTTGTGGCACCGTTCTAAACATAAGCCCTGCTTTTGCCTGAGGGTCACTTAATCCAGCATTTTTAAATACTTTGGAGATTACCCATGTTCAGTCGATTGAAACCGTTAGCCTTGCTGTCGATTTTCGCGTTCAGTCCGCACTGCTATTCGGAAGAGGCTTCAAAACCAGCGGATGCCCATTGGGCATTCAATCTGTCCCTCTACACTTGGCTGGCAGGCTTGAACGGTAACTTTTCCGTCGGGCCGTTGAGCCAGTCCGTCGATGTCAACTTCATCGACATCGTGAACAAGTCCCGGCGTCCGCCGCTTGGGGTCAATGGCCGCATCGAAGCCAACTACGACCGCTTTGGCGTCTTTCTCAACGGCGGTTACTTAAGCATTCGGATGAGTCCTGCCATGCAGAATTTTAGCCGCGGACTCGACACCGATTTAGGGCAGATGGATTACGGGCTGAGCTACCGGCTCTTTGGGCCGGCGGCGGCGGAGGCGCCCAATTGGCAGGGCAAGAAGCAGCCCAACCGGCTGGATGTCTATGTCGGGGGGAGAACACTCTTATTGGAAAATGGCATAGAAATCAGGCTGCCCTTGCGCGTCGTGGCCCCGTCGGCCAGCCATTCGTTCACAAGCCCGATCATCGGGGGGCGTTTCATTGTCGATTTCACGCCTGATATCTTCATGCAGGCGGATGCCAATGGCGGCGGCTTTGGCGTCGATAACGTCTCATTCACAGGAGGCATAACGGGTCTGGTGGGCTACAAGCTGTCGGCCTTCGATATTCCCCTGTCAATTCAGGTCGGCTACAAAGCGATCCGCTATGACGTCAACGGCGGGGCGATGCGCACCAGGGCCACCCTCAACGGCCCTTTTTTTGGCTTGACCTCCTACTGGTAGCGTAATGCTCAGCCACTTGCCGTCTAGCGGGCGCCATCTCTCCCAGGGCAGGCGCGGCCAACGGGTGCTGCAACGCTTGATTGTCGTCGGCTTCTTGAGGCTTGCCGGGTTGCCGCTGCTGGCAGGCTCCTGGGCTTGGGCGGCAGATCCTCCCGCAAGCCCTCCCGCCGACCAGGCGCAGGCGGACGGCGAGGCGGCAACGGCCGTGCAACACCCCGGCGCCGAAAACAAGGGGGGCGACATATTGAACCGTTCGACCCTGACCGGCGACTGGTTTGGCCTGCGCCCCAAGATGGAAGATTTCGGCGTCACGTTCGACGGCCGGGTGACCCAATTCGGCTTCGGGATCGCAGGCGGCATGTACCGTCCACTGAATACCCCCGCAGGCAATTTAAGCAAGGGGGATAGCGGTGCTTACACAGGGCACGGCGAATACGATCTGGTCTTCGATCTGGACAAACTCGTTGGGCTACCGAAAGGGCGCTTGCTGGTGCGCGCCGAACACTGGTTCGGTGAGTACGGGAACGTGTCGCTGCGGACCGGCGCCTTCACCCCTGCGGTGTTTCCTGCCGTCCTGCCAGTGACGCCCAATGATCCGGGCGTGCCGTACCTCACGAACTTTTTCTATACCCAACCGCTCACGCGACGGCTGGTGGTGTTTCTTGGAAAGCGCGATGTGCTTGGCGCTCACGACCAAGACAAGTTCGCCGGCGGCGACGGCACTCAGCAATTCGTCAACCAGGCGTTTATAGCCAACCCCGCTTTCCTGCTCGGCTTGCCGTATTCCGCCTATACGATAGGCATGGTCACACCGCAGGACTGGGGCAAGGCCACGTTATTCGTCTACGACCCCAAGGACCGCACAGACGAATTTCTCGATTTTAATGATGTGTTCTCGAAAGGCGTGATTGTCGGCGGCGAAGCCAGAGTTGATACCCGCTTCTTCGATCTGCCGGGGGAGCAGCATATCGGCGCCCTGTGGAAACATCACGCGCAGACCGACCTTAGCTTTGGCGAACCAACGCCCGGCGTATATCCCGAACCGACCGTCCCGGGGCTGCCGACCAAGCGCGATGCCTACACGGTCTTTTACGGCTTCGATCAATATCTGTTCAATTGGTCGAAAGATTCAGACCAAGGCTGGGGCGTGTTCGGCAAGGCTTCGATCAGCGACGGCAATCCTACCCCGATGAGATACTTTCTCAGCCTCGGCATCGGCGGGGACAGCCCCTTCGGACGGGAGCGGGGCGACACCTTCGGCCTCGGCTGGTATTTCAACGGGGCCAGCAGCGCCTTCGGGCCGGTGCCGCGGCGGCTGTTCGATCCCAGGAACGGAACCGGCGTGGAGTTTTTCTACAACGTCCAGGTGACGCCGTGGCTCAACATCACGCCAGACCTTCAATATGTATCGCCGGGCACCAGCCTGGGCGGCGACAGTTTCGTTTATGGGCTGCGCGTGAATACCCGCTTGTAGAAAAAATCACGCCGACAGTCGCCATTTGTGAAAATATATAGCGCCTTGTGCTGCGCATGCGCGATGGGCGGCAAGTGATCCAGAGAGCGTGGGAGCTTGGCGCGGTTCTGTTTGTTGGCTAAGGAACTGGGCGCGGCCAATCTCTTTACAGCCTTCGATGGTGTGTGGTGTGAGGGGACACCCTTGTGACTCCCTAGGTATTTTTGTCTTAACCTTTCAAATCCAAGCTAAAGAGGATTGCAATTCATGTTAAAAAAACCAATTCCCAGACTGCTCCTCATTGCGGCGCTGGTCTTCCTCGGCCTGCAGAGCGCCCACGCTGCCGCTGCCGGCAAGGCGCCGCCGCAGCAAAAGAAGCCGAATATCCTCGTCATCTGGGGCGACGATGTCGGCGTTCACAACATCAGCGCCTACAACCACGGCATCATGGGCTACAAAACGCCGAACATCGACCAAATCGCCCGTGAAGGCGCGATGTTCACCGACGCTTACGCCCAGCAAAGCTGCACCGCCGGGCGGGCTTCGTTCATCTTGGGCGAGCATCCGTTCCGCACCGGCTTGCTGACCATCGGCATGCCGGGCAGCGAACACGGCGCGCCGGATTGGGCGCCGACCATCGCGGACTTGCTGAAGGAGCAAGGTTACGCCACCGGGCAGTTCGGCAAGAACCACCTAGGCGACCGCGACAAGCACCTGCCGACGGCGCACGGCTTCGACGAGTTCTTCGGCAACCTCTACCACCTGAACGCCGAGGAGGAGCCCGAGCACCGCGACTATCCGGGCGACATGAAGCTCGCCAACGGCAAGACCTTCCGCGAGACGTACGGCCCGCGGGGCGTGCTCAAGTGCAAGGCCGACGGCAAGGGGGGCCAGACGATCGAGAACACCGGCCCGCTCACGAAGAAGCGGATGGAGACGATCGACGAGGAGACGCTCGCCGCCGCCAAGGACTACGTCGCCCGCCAGGCAAAGGCGGGCAAGCCGTTCTTCTGCTGGTGGAACGCCACCCGGATGCACTTCCGCACCCACGTGAAGGAAGCGAGCCTGGGGAAGAGCGGGCAGGACGAATACTCCGACGGCATGGTGGAGCACGACCGTCACGTCGGCGAGCTGCTCGATCTCCT